>NZ_AULZ01000017.1 GCF_000422545.1 Desulfocurvibacter africanus subsp. africanus DSM 2603 | reverse complement strand
CGTTGACGGCGCAAGTGAATTGCGCCTACGCCTACGCGGCGGCAAGCCATGCCGACGCATGGCTTGCAGAGCATTTTCAAAAGCAAAATGCTCTAGACCTGAAATCTGCGTCCGCCCGGTTGCGTATCCTGGCGGTCTGCCTAGGCATGCCAGGGCGACAACCGCGCGGCGGCTGGGAACGATCCCGGTGTGTTGCCAGGGCGGCACTTATCAGCTGCCTTTGGGCGCGTAAGGCCTTCATCCAAGAGCGAAGATGCCGTCTCCGCCGACTGACGCTTGCTGTTTGTCCAGTATACCGGTCCTATTTAGGTTGCTGGTGACTATTAACGGACATTGCTGACAGCAAAGCTTGACGTGATAAAAATGTCCTATATATTATACATAAGCTTAGTCTTGGAGTAATATAGCGGACATGCGCAGCCTCGCTGTACAACAATTGCCGCCTGATCTCGAAGAGGCGCTGGTGAAAGTCGGAGCCGACATCCGACGCGCCCGGATCCGTCGCGGCATCACGCAGGCGGACCTCGCCAAACGGGCGATGGTCAACCGCAAGACCATCATCCAGATGGAAAAGGGCTCGCCCGAGGTGGGCATGGGCATTCTGCTCAGGACGCTCAATGTCCTGGGCATCGACGAGCGCTTCAAGGACCTTGCCTCGCCGGAGTTGGACAAGGTAGGCCAGGCTCTTGAGGCCCGCAAATTGCCGAACCGCGCCAGCAAGCCCAAGCGGCTCGCCGATATGCTGAAGAAAGGACGCAAATGAGTACCGAGAATGGAGCCTATGTCTTCGTCTGGCGTTCCGGCGGATTCGTGCCGGCCGGAGTGCTCTACATGGTCGAAGAGGGCGAAGAGGTTCTGCAGTGCCGCTTCCAGTACGAGCCGGACTACCTGCGGCGCAAGGACGCGGTCCCGCTCGATCCCATGAGCTTGCCCTTGTCCGTGGGCGAGACCATTGTGGACAGCCCGACCGGCTTCAGGATTTTTCCCTCCTTTCTGGACCAGATGCCGGATGCCTGGGGGCAGAGGGTTCTCGGGGCCGTTGCCGCGGAAAAGAACATTCCGCTGACCTATTTCGACCTCATCGTTTCCGGCGCCAAGGACCGCATCGGCGCGCTGGCCTATGGCGACACGCCTGACGGCCCGCGCTGGGATTACCCTCTGCAGCCGGGATTCATGGAGATCGCCGAGTTGGACCTGGAGACGCTCCTCGATGCGGCCGAGCGCTTCCAGGCCGAGGGCTTCCATGACCTTCCGCGCATTTGCAAGGAATACCTGGCCACGGGTTCGTCCGTTGGCGGTGCCCGGCCCAAGTCGCTGTGCATGCATTGCGGCCGGCATGCGGTGGCCAAATTCAAGGCAGCGGGCGATGATTTCAACGTTTGCCGGGTCGAATACGCCACCATGCGCCTTGCCGCAGCGCTGGGCCTGAGTGTGCCCGAGGTGAGCCTTGTCAGTTTGGACAATGGGCAGAGCAATCGGGACATCTTCATCGTGGAGCGCTTCGACCGCAGCGGCGGCGACCGCGTGCACATCATCTCCGCCGCCACCGCCATCCGGGCCTCGACCGGCCTGGTCAAGCTCGGCACCTACAGCTACCAGGGCATTGTCCAGGCGCTGAACGTGCACGGCTCGCCAAGCCACCTGCAGGCCGACAGGATGGAACTCTTCAGACGCATGGTCTTCAACATGCTAGTGGCCAACGAGGACGACCACCTGCGCAACCACAGCTTCCTGCATGACGGGACAGGCTGGCGCCTTTCGCCGCTCTACGACGTGGTCCCGGGCTTCCACGGCCCCAGGCACCTCTACCTGTCCGCAGGGACGCAGGGCGGGCTCATGAGCCTGTCCAACGCCCTATCCAAATGCGAGGCTTTCGGGCTATACCGCAAGCAGGCCAAGGACATCGTCGGCGAGCTGGTGGCTGGATTCGTGGACTCATGGGAACGCATTTTCCTGGAAGCCGGGGTTCCGCCGGCGGACATGAGCCAGCTCCGGCGGCTTTTCGACTGCGCCCGCTTGGCCGAACGGGAAACAGATCCCGAAGCACGCGAACTGCTGCCGCGGTAGCGCAACTAACGCCAGAATGCGCCACGACACCGATACTCAAGATATACAGGACACAATAGCTGCCATCGCCACTCCGCCCGGCCAGGGCGGAGTAGGCATCGTGCGCTTGAGCGGATCGGACGCCAGACGTATAGGCTTGGCCCTGTTCCGCGCCACCAGCCCGGCGTTCCGCGACTTCACCCCGCGCATGCTTCACCACGGCGCGATCCTGGACGCCCAGGGCAGCCCCATCGACGAGGCCCTGGCCGTACTCATGCCCGGACCGCGCTCGTACACGGGCGAGGATGTGCTGGAGCTGCACTGTCACGGCAGTTCGGCCGTACTGCGCGAAGTGCTCGACGCAACGCTTGCGCTCGGCGCGCGGCTGGCCGAGCGGGGCGAATTTACGCGTCGAGCCTTCCTGAACGGTCGGCTGGACCTGAGTCAGGCCGAGGCCGTGGCCGAGCTCATTGCCGCGCCGGACCGCGCCGCCGCGCATCTGGCGCGCACGCGCCTGGCTGGCCTGTTGGGCGAGCGGGTGCGGGCTTTGCGCACGCGCCTGGAGCATTTACGCGCCGCCTTGTGCGTGGCCGTGGATTTTCCCGAGGACGAGGTGGACTGTCTTGCGCCCGAGGATTTCCTGTCCGGTGTTCGGGCCGTCATGGCCGAGGTGCGCGGACTGCTGACGTCCCACGAACGCACGCGGGCTTTCCGCGAGGGCGCGGTGGTCGTCCTCGCGGGCCCGGTCAACGCAGGCAAGTCGAGCCTGCTGAACGCGCTGCTCGGCCGCGAGCGGGCCATCGTGTCCGACACGCCGGGCACCACGCGCGACTGGCTGGAGGAGTCCATCTCCCTGGACGGCCTGCCCGTGCGCCTGGTGGACACGGCCGGCTTGCGCGAAACAGCTGACGCCGTGGAGCTGGAAGGCGTGCGCCGTAGCCGCGAGTTGCTGGAACGCGCGGATCTCGTGCTGCTCGTGCTCGACGGCGGTCAACCCGCCGACCCTGCCGCCCTCGCCCTGGCTCACGAAGTCGGCCCGCAACGCTTGCTGCTCGTACTGAACAAGATCGATCTCGCGCCCGAGCTCCCTGACGAACCTGGGGAGGGCATTGCCCTCCCCAGACCCCACCCACCAGGGGCGGACGCGCCCCTGGACCCGCGCACTCCGGGCGCTGATCGCCCGGAGTGTGTGGAGGGCAGACCGGTTCTGGCGGCAGAGGACATGAAAATGGGGGGGGACCGGGGGGAATTATTCCCCCCGGCCGCCGGAGGCATTCTTCCTCTTCCCGCCTTGCCCGTGTCGGCGCGTACGGGCGCGGGCATCGAGGCGCTGACGGCGACCTTGCGGCGCAGGCTGGCCGAAGCCGCTGGCGGCGAGCCGCAGGCCGGCGAGCTGGCCCCCAACGTGCGGCAGGCTCAGGCCATGTGCCAGGCTCTGGACGAGCTTGAGGCCCTGGCTCTCGACATCGAGGCCGCTGTGCCCTACGATCTGTTGAGCGTGCGGCTGGAGACTGCCTGCATGCGCCTTGGCGAAATCACCGGCGAGATAGCTCCCCAGGATGTGCTGAACGCCGTCTTCGACACCTTCTGCATCGGAAAGTAATGCCAATCGACTTCACGCGGGAATTGAATCCGGCCCAGTGCGAGGCCGTGCAGGCTCTTGAGGGGCCGGTGCTGGTCATCGCCGGCGCCGGCAGCGGCAAAACGCGCACCATCGTCTATCGTCTGGCCCACTTGGTGGAGCAGGGCGTGCAGCCCGAATCCATCCTGCTGCTGACCTTCACGCGCAAGGCCGCCCAGGAAATGCTGGCGCGAGCCTCGCTGCTGCTTGACCATGGGCTGACCGGGGTCAGCGGCGGCACGTTCCATTCCTTCGCCTACGCCCAGCTCAGGCGGCATGCGCAGCTTTTCGATCTGAAGAGCGGCTTCACGGTCATGGACCGCGCCGACGCACTGGATGTCCTCGGCCAGGCCAAGGACTCCCTGGGCCTCGGGCGCACCGAGCGCTCCTTCCCCAAGAAGGAGACCATCCTGGAGCTGATCGGCAAGTCGCGCAACAAGGAGACGGATCTGGAGAGCGTGCTGCAGCAGGAGTCCTTCCACCTGATGCCCTACCTGGAAATCCTGGGCAACATGGCCAAGGGCTACCAGGCCATCAAGCAGCGCCACGGGCTCCTGGATTATGATGATTTGCTGTTCGTCTTCGAGCGGCTGCTGACGGAGCGGGAGGATGTGCGCGAGCGGCTGCGCGAGCGTTTCCGCTACATCATGGTGGACGAGTACCAGGACACGAACAAGGTCCAGGCCCGGCTGGTCAAGCTCATGGCCGGCCTACAGGGCAACGTCATGGCCGTGGGCGACGACGCCCAGTCGATCTACGCCTTCCGCGGCGCCAGCGTGGCCAACATCCTGCGCTTCCCCAAGGAGTACCCGGGAGCTTTGGTCATACGGCTGGAGCAGAACTACCGCTCCACGCAGCCCATCCTGGACCTGGCCAACGAGGTGCTGCGCCACGCGGCCCACAAGTTCGACAAGCATCTGTTCACCGAGCGCGAGGACGGCCCCAAGCCGATGCTCGTGCGCACCCTGAGCGACGCCACCCAGCACCAGATCGCCATGTCGCTCATCGCCGATTTGCAGAAGAAGTACGCCCTGCACGAGATAGCAGTGCTCTTCCGCGCCGGCTACCAGTCCTATGGGCTGGAGGTGCAGCTCAGCAAGCTGGGCATCCGCTTCCAGAAGTATGGGGGCATCCGTTTTTCCGAGGCCGCGCATATCAAGGACGCCCTGGCCTACCTGCGCCTGGTGGTCAATCCTTCGGATCTGCCTGCGTGGCAGCGCGTATTCAAGCATGTCAAAGGCGTGGGGCCCAAGACCGCCCAAGGCCTGTTCGAGGCGGTCATCTCCGGCAACGAGGCCCACGTGGCCAAGACGCGCAAACGCTTCCCCGAGTTGACCGAGCTGTTCGGGCTGCTGGACGGCCTGCGCGCCAGACGGCCCGCTCCCCTGGCAGCGCTTGACGAGGTCATGGCCTGGTACGGGCCTATCCTCATCCGCGACTACCCGGATGATTATCCCAGGCGGCAGCAAGGCCTGGAACAGCTGGCGCGCATCGCAGCCAACTACCCTGACTTGGAGGCCTTCCTGGGCGACCTGACCCTGGAGAATCCCGAGGACAACAGCCGCGAAGCGGCTCACGACGCGTTGGTGCTGTCCACCATCCACTCGGCCAAGGGTCTGGAGTGGAAGGCCGTGCTCATGCTGGATTTGGTGGAGGACCGCTTCCCTTCGCGCAAGGCCATGCAGCGGCCAGAGGATTTGGACGAGGAGCGCCGGCTCATGTACGTGGCTTGCACGCGGGCCAAGGATTTTCTGGCCCTGTTCGTGCCCGAGACGGTCTATATGCGCGGTCTGGAGCGCAGCGAGCCGACCCGGCCCAGCCCCTTCGTGCTGGAGATGGAGCCGTCCAGCTATGAGGAGTGGCGGGAGAACTTCTCGGGCGGCTTGGCCCGCGCCGGGGGCGGAGCGCCCATGGGCCGTAGACAGGCTCTGGACCAGGCCTTCGGGCGGCCGTCCGGTTCCGTCCGCTCAGCTGCGCCGGAATTCGCCGCTGGCGGCGATGCGCAGGCGAACAGCAACGGCATCCGCAACACCAAGCTCGGCTTCTGCACGCACCGCGTCTACGGCCGGGGCAAGATCATCGCCGAGGCCGCGCCCGGGAAATACCGCATCAATTTTCCCGGTTTCGGCATCAAGACCATCCTGGCCGAATACCTGACCCTCGAAGACGCCTGATCCAGAAGGCAAGCCTTGCGCCCCGACCGGGGCGCACATTCCCTATTGTCAGCAGCCGGGCTGCCCCGGATGGCCGCAGCAGGCCTGGCGCTTGCTGAAACGCAGCGAGAAGTTGCGCGCGATGAGCCGCAGCTTCTCGCGCAGCGGCATGGGCTGGCGCAGATTGTCCAGAGTGGCCTTGAGAGTCGGGCGTTGCGTGGAGCACATGTCGTTTCTCCCGGCTTGCGGCCGCTTGCGCCAGTTATCCGCACCACCTGGGCGGCCAGCGCACAAGTTGCGCAGGTCCAGGGGGTCGCCTTGTTTCAGATAGGGGCTCTGGCGGGTGGTGTTCGGGAAGGAACGAGCCGCTCTGGCAGGCAACGCCCTTCCCGATTCTTCATACTCCGACATTGCCTAGCCATTCCTGGTGCTTGGCCGTGCCGTCGAACTCGAAAGTGGTCTTGAACGGCTCGTAACGGCCGCTCATGGCCACCTGTTGCGTGCGGGACAGAAGTTCGGCGAGCTGCTCCCGGCTCATGGGCTTGAAGCTCCTGGCCGCCTGCAAGGCCTGTTGCAGGATTTCCATGCTCTCGATACCCGTGATGACCGTGGATGTGGGCAGGCTCATGGCGTAGTGCAGGCATTCCGTGGCCGAGGCTGTTTTGGTCTTGAGAATGTAGGCCTGGGCCAAGGGCTTCATGCCCAAAGGGGCGATGCCGTTGCGCACGAGCAGCGGCAGCACTTCATGCTGGAAGCTGCGGAAGTGCGCGTCCAGGACGTTGAGCGGCATCTGCACCGCGTCGAAGCGCACCCCGCGCTCGGCGGCCATTTCCAGCATGCGCCGGTGCACGAAGGGGTCCTTGTGGCCGGTGAAGCCGATGTAGCGGACCTTGCCGGCTTTCTGGAACTCCAGCAGCGCCTCCATGGCTCCGCCCTCGGAGAAAACAAGATCCGGGTCGTGCGGGCGGATGACCTCGTGCACCTGCATGAGGTCGATGCGGTCCGTGCGCAGGCGGCGCAGGGATTCCTCCATCTGGCTGGCGGCTGTCTTTCTGTCGCGGCCGTCGAACTTGGTCATGAGGAAGACCCTATCGCGATAGCCGTCCTGCAGGGCCTTGCCCATGAGTTCTTCGCTGCGGCCGTCATGGTAGTCCCAGCAGTTGTCCATGAAGGTGATGCCGTTGTCGATGGCCGCGCGCATGAGGCGGATGCTGTCCTGATCGTCCTTGATGCGCCCGATGTGGTGGCCGCCGAGACCGAGGAGCGAGATGAGTTCGTCCTTGTCGCCGAAGCGGCGATAGACCATGTCGCCCTTGCGGACGGTCTGGGGTGGTGCGCTTGGCGAGTCCGCTCCGGAACCAAGGTTGGGATTGGAACCGGCGGCCGGCCCCGCGCCGAAAGCGCTCGAGGCCGCCAAGCCCGCGGCCATTCCCGTGGCAGATAGGGTCAGGAAGTCACGTCGGTTGATGGCCATGCTGCCTCCCACCTGCTTTTACGCCGGTTTACGGCTGGTTGCGCCAGGCATGCGCCGGGCCATGGACCAGCCTACCCCCTTGGACAGGAAACGGGAACCCTGGAGGGGCGACTAAAGGCGGAATTGGTGAAGAGAGGTTTGCCAGACGTGGAGGCTAGGTCCGCTCGCCTGCCGGGCAAGCGGCCTTGGTGGAGCGAGTCGACTCAGGCCAGGCCGAAACGATGCAGCTCCTCGGCCACGCGCTCGCGGGTCACGGGCTTGTTGAGGTAGGCCACGGCCTCGCCACGGAAAAAGGCTCGCGTCACATGGCGCTGGTCCTCGGACGCGCTGACCACGATGGCCTTGACCCGCTGCTGGGGCGCCAGCTTCAGGGCGTTCTCCAGGGCGCGGATTTTTTCCAGGGTCTGGTGGCCGTCCATGCGGGGCATCATGAGATCGACGAAAAGCACGTCATAGGGCTGGTGTTTGGACAGGGCTCGCTCGAAGGCTCGCAGACCCTTGCGGCCGTCCTCGGCCAGGTCGGCTTGGCCGAATTCGGCCAGGGTTTCCCGCATGTACAGGGCGCTGACCGGATCGTCCTCGATTATGAGTATACGCATGATCCCTCAAGGGGTTGGTTTCCTGGCATCTTGTCATCCAGCGTAATCGCAGGATGGAGGCCGTGCGGCACGCCCGATCCTCCCCGGCGGGAAGCCGGGTGCGCCGCCAGTTTTTGGATGTATGCCAGGAATAACCCCCTGAGGGGTGATGTCAACCCGCTTACTCTTCTTTGCTGCGTCTCTCACGCAGCACGGCCATGACCTGCACGGGCGCGCCAGCCAGGCCGCAGTAGCCCAGGCCTTCCTGCCCCTCGCCGGCCGGGCGCCACATCATGCACATGGCCGCCTGACAGAACTTGAGCTTGTCGTCGTGGGTCTTGAGCAGGGGACAGTACTTGAACTTGGCCTCGGATTCCTTGAGCAGCATGCTTTCCTCCGCGGTGGGGTTGACCTTTAGAACCAGTCCTTGCGCTTGAAGTACAGGATCATGCCTCCGGCCACCAGCGCCATGAGCGCCAAGGCGGCATAGTAGCCGTAGCGCCAGCCCAGCTCGGGCATGTGCGCGAAGTTCATGCCGTACAGGCCGGTAATGAAGGTCAGCGGGATGAAGATGGTAGCCACGGTGGTCAGCACCTTCATGACCTCGTTGGTGCGCATGGTCACGGAGGACATGGTGATCTCGATCATGTCCGTCAACGCTTGGCGGAAGGCCTCCAGCGTCTCGACGGCCTGCATGCCCTGATCGTATATGTCGCGCACGAAGACGAGGTTTTCCTCGCGTATGAAGGTCGGGTCGGGCTTGCGCAGGATGGAGACGACTTCGCGCAGGGGCCACAGGGAGCGGCTCATGGCCAGCACGGCTCGGCGCAGGCGGTATATGCCGGCCAGATCGGCGCGCAGGCTTTCCTCGATGAGCTGCTCCTCCATGTCCTCGATCTCGTCGCCCAGCCGGGTCAGGGCCAGGAACGTGTGGTCGATGGCCGTATCCACGAGCATGAGAAAGAGGTAGTCGGCTTCCAACCGATGCGCCTTGCTCCTGCCTTTGACCAGCCGCTGCAAGATAGGCTCGAACAGGCCGTTCTCGCCCTCGGAGAAGGAAAGCACGTAGTTATCGCCCAGGACGAGGCTGACCTGCTCCTCTCTTACTTCGCCCTTGCCGGTCGGGCCGGGCTCGTAGCTCAGGGACTTGAGCACGATGAACAGGCAATCCTCGTGTTCCTCGATCTTGGAGCGCTGGCCCGTGTTGAGCACATCCTCCAGGAGCATGGGCGACAAGGAGAACGCCTCGCCCACGCGTTTGACCAGGCCCTCGTCGTGCAGTCCGCGCATGCGCATCCAGATCACACCGCCGGCAGGCAAGGGCGGGCACACGTCCGTGGCGTCGAGCACCGTGGCCTTGCCCTCGCTGTAGTGCACCAACTCGGCTCTGGGACGGAAGGTCTTTTGCGGCCCTATGTACCGCATGGTGCCGGGCGGCAGGCCGACCGTGCTTTCTCTGTCCTTACTCTCCTCGACCATGCTTTCTCCTTCTGCCGCAAGCGCCGATTCCGCTTGACCAGGGTTCCCAGGCCCGATACGTGCCAAAGGGATACATTATTGCCCAAGGAATGCCGACATGCTGTTCAGGCTTATTATTCTCTTCGCCGCCATCCCGCTCTTGGAATTGTACCTGCTCCTGGCCGTGGGCCAGCGCTTGGGGCCGGTCTGGACCATTGCGCTGGTGTTGGCCACCGCGGCCCTGGGAGCCTACCTGAGTAAATCGCAGGGACTCAGGACCATTGAGCGCATGCGCGAGAACATGAGCCGGGGCGTGGCGCCCGCGGGCGAGCTGGTCAGCGGCGCGCTCATCCTTCTGGCCGGTGTGCTCCTGCTCACGCCGGGTTTCTTGACCGATGCGGTCGGATTCTGTCTGTTGATCCCTCCATTGCGGCAACGCATCATCCGCTTGGTGCAACGCAAACTCGTGGAGCGCACCACCCGCACGTATATTGACATCGACCACCATTCCTGATTCCAATCCAGGGCAAACGCCACTTCGCACATGACGCAGCGGCACGCCGACTACCGGGCTTGGCGCGTGTTGATGCTGTCGGATTTTACACATGGACGAGACAATACAAGAGCATATTCATTTGCGCGAGGCCCTCATCGCCCTGGCCGACGCCCATTTCACGTGTAGCTTGGATGCGGACGGAAATCTTGGGCCAATCGAGGACGGCGCGTTCTTGAGCCGCTTCCTGGGGCGGGAAGGGCCACACGCCGAGGGTGTGAATCTTGACCAGCTCGTGCCCGAAGGGGACGCGGGCATCCTGCAAGGCCTGCTCGGCAGGTTGGCGGCCGACGGCCAAGCGCGTGACACGGTCCACCTCGTGTCCCGCGATGGCTTGTGCGTGGCCTTCACGCTCGTCCTGCTGCGCGAGAACGGCAATGTGGTCGGAGTCCTCCGCCGCCGCGCTGATGACGAAACGTGTATGCGCGCGGCTGAACACGAGCGGCTGGTGGCCGACGAGGTCTATCGGAACGCCATCGAGGGCATCACCGTCACCGACTCTCACGCGCGCATCCTCTTCGTGAACCCCGCCTTCAGCAAGATAACGGGCTACACTGCCGAGGAGGCCTTGGGCCAGACTCCGAGCATCCTCAAGTCGCATCTGCACGACCATGCCTTCTACAAGGCCATGTGGCAGGCGCTGATCAACCACGGGCAGTGGGAAGGCGAGATCTGGAACCGGCGCAAGAACGGCGAGGTCTATCCCGAATGGCTGTCCATCAGCTCGGTGCGCGACGGCCAGGGCAAGCTCCAGCGCTATGTGGCCGTGTTCCACGACATCACCGAGATCAAGGCCAGCCAGGAGAAGGTCAGGCACCAGGCTCATCACGATGTGCTCACGGGCCTGCCCAACCGCCTGCTGCTCAAGGATCGCCTCGCCACGTCCCTGACGCACATGGCCCGCTCGGGGCAGAAAGTGGCCCTTCTGTTCATGGACGTGGACAATTTCAAGCACATCAACGACAGCCTGGGCCATCCGCTGGGCGACCTGCTGCTGCAGGCCGTGGCCGCGCGGCTCAAGGAGGTCATGCGCGACGATGACACGGTGGCTCGCCTGGGCGGCGACGAGTTCGTGATCCTTGTCGAGGCCCTGGAGAGCGAGAACCTGGCCATCGCCACGGCCATGCGCCTGCTGGAGGCTTTTCGCGTCCCATTCCACATCAAGGGTCACGCGCTGACGGTCACGCCTTCCGTGGGCATCGCCCTGTATCCCGACGACGGCGATGACGCCGAGACGCTCATCAAGAACGCGGACATGGCCATGTACCGGGCCAAGGAGAAGGGCCGCAACACTTTCCAGCTCTATACTTCGGCCCTCAACGAGCGCGCCGTGCGGCGCATGACCATGGAAGGCGAGCTGCGCAAGGCCCTGGAGCGCGGCGATATCCAGCCCTGGTTCCAGCCGCGCGTGGGCCTGCGAAACGGCTCGGTGGTGGGCTCCGAGGCTCTGGCGCGCTGGATCAAGCCCGACGGCACGGTCATCTCTCCCGGCGAGTTCATTCCCCTGGCCGAGGAGACCGGCCTCATCCTGCCGCTGGGTGAGCAGATCCTGGAACAGGCCTGTCGCCGAGTCAGGGCTTTTCAGGATGCGGGTTTTCCGGAACAGTACGTGTCCGTGAACCTATCCCCGCGCCAGTTTCGCCAGAAGGATCTGGTAGGCATGGTGGAGCGCGTGCTGCAGCGCACTGGCTTCGACAGCCGCCTGTTGGAGCTGGAGATCACGGAAAGCTCCCTCGTGCAGGACATTGACCAGACCATGGCCACGCTGCGGCGGCTCCGGGAAATGGGCCTGGCCGTGGCCATCGACGACTTCGGCACCGGCTACTCGTCCCTGGCCTACCTCAAGCACTTCCCCCTGGGCGCGCTCAAGATCGACCAGTCCTTCATCCGCGGCATCCCCACGGACCCGAGCGACATCGCCATCACCACGACCATCATTTCCATGGCCCAGAGCCTGAACCTCAAGGTCATCGCCGAAGGCGTGGAAACCCTCCAGCAGCTTAACTTCATCCTGGGCCTGCGCTGCGACGAGTACCAGGGCTACTACTTCAGCAAGCCCCTGCCGCCGGAAGCTTATCTGGAGCTGCTCAGGCAGCGGAAATTATAGCTGATAAAGAAAGAAGCCGGCCCTCACATTTTCGAATCTTCCCCGCCATAGTCACATCATGGGCCTATCTGCTACGGCAAGGCTATTCATAATAAACGCTGACAACTTCAGTGTATACTTTCGATCGCCCCGATTCAGCTCATCCGCAATCAGAAGTACATATTAAAGGAGGTGTATCTCGACATCAGAAGGCACTTTGGATGCCTATGCAGAACCATAATGATGCACATAACAATTTATTATAATAGTCATTGCTGCCAAGACTAGTTTAAATAAGTTTAGGAGCTTTTCATGGGTTAGATAAAGGTAGATTAGTGCAATTTGGTGTCAATGAGTTTGATGTCGGCTGGGTGAGAGGTGATATGCGGATTTGTACACTTGCGTTATTATTATTACTCGTGCTGGGCACGCACTCCACCGCTGCCATATTTGAGGAAGACATATGCCTACAGGCAGAAAAAGAACTATATTCCGGTCGTGGAATTCATCTTTTTACTGAATGTTTAAAAGTTCCAGAGTTGAACAAGTTAGAAATGGCGTATGCATATTATTGCCGTGGTCTTGCCTACGCGTATGTCAGAGAATATTACAAATCTATTGTAAATTTTGATATGTCTATAATTATAAACCCATATTCATCATTGGTGTATAGTGATCGGGGAAATTCATATTTTGAGATTGGCGAAAGCGAGCAGGCTATAGCTGATTGGAATAAGGCAATCTTCCTTGATCCTGGCAATCCACATCCATACGTAAGCATCGGCCATTACCACTATGTTAAAAAAGAATATGTTCATGCAATTGAGATGTTTAATACAGCAATAAAATATAATCCAAAATATGCATTAGCATATAACAATCGCGGGCTTGCTTATCATGAGCTTGGTGAATACCTAAAGGCTATTGCTGACTATAATGAAGCAATTCTTATTGATCCCATGCTTGCTTGGGCGTATAGCAATAGGGGTGGCACATATAGTAAAATAGAAAAATACCAGCAGGCCCTCTCAGACTACAGTAAAGCCATCAAGATCAACCCAAGGCTGGGTAGAACATATAATAATCGCGGATTGACCCATGCAAGAATGGGCCAGCACCAGCAAGCGCTCACCGACTTTAGTAAAGCAGTTGAGCTCGAATCCGACAATAGCGAAGTGTATTACAACCGGGGTTTGACCTATGACATCCTAGGCAATCATCAGAAAGCTATTCAGGATTATATAATGGCGATCCGTATCGATCCTAAGTTGTCAAAAGCTCACAATAACTTGGCTTTCACTTATGCAACAGCAAATCCTCCTCAGTTGCGTAATATGGAGGAAGCCTTGAGCCATGCCGTTATCGCTGTGCAGTTAACCCTCGGTGAGGATTGCGCTTCCTTGGACACGCTGGCTAGTGTGTACGCCATGACAGGTCTATTCGACATGGCCGTGGAAGTCGGGCAACAAGCTGTTAATTTGGCCCATCGAAATGGCAATATCAAGGAAGCCGTGAGGCTTGAGCAAAGCCTGGAGCTGTACAAGAGCGGCATAACCCCTTCTGGATTATAGAATCAGTCTATAGTTGCCGCTATGTCTCAAATTAGCTTCTGTCGTCGGATGCAGCGCCCTAGTTGCCCGTGCAACGGATGACTCTGGCGATACCATAAGTCTTGCTTAAAGCTGCTAAGCTTGCCAACAGAAAAGGCCCGCCGTGAAGCGGGCCTTTCCGGTGTAAGGGAGGCGAGGGGAGGAAATATCTAATCGACCTTGAAGAAGGCCTTCTTGGCCGCCTGGCAGACGGGACACTTCTCGGGCGCTTCGTCTTCCACGGTGTGTCCGCACACGGAGCAGACCCAGTAGTCCGTTTCCTTGTTGCTGCCCAGGTTTTCCAGGGCCTTCTGGTACAGGTCGGCGTGGGTCTTCTCCACGGTGTTGGCGAACTCGAAGGAGCGCAGGGCGGCCTTGTTGCCTTCGGCCTTGGCCGTCTCGATCATGCCGGGATACATGCTCTTGAACTCGTGGGTCTCGCCGGCCACGGCGTCCTTGAGGTTCTCGGCCGTGGTCTTCACGGCGCCCAGCACGCGCAGGTGGGCGTGGGCGTGCACGGTCTCGGCCTCGGCCGCGGCGCGGAACAGCTTGGCCACCTGCGGATGGCCTTCCTTGTCGGCCTGCTTGGCGTAGGCGAGATACTTGCGGTTGGCCTGGGACTCACCGGCAAAGGCTTCCATCAGGTTCTCTTCGGTCTTGGACATGATGATCTCCTTATGGTCACGGGATGACTGCGTGACGTGTGTTGTTTGCAGTAATTAAGAATCAAACCTAACTCGTAAGGAGTATTTATCGATTAGTCCGCAGATACGCAAGCGTTTTCTTTCGCATCTTCTTCCCGGCCAGCAGTGCAGGCCTGGCATACACCTTCCACAACCAGATGCACTACGCTCGGCTGGCCCCACTCGCTCACGCACCGGGGCAGGTCCATGGCCTCGTACTCCGGCCATGAGAAATCCGTTACCACGCCGCAGACCGTACAGGCCATATGTTGATGCGGCCGCACAGCCTGGTCGTAGCGCGCCTCGCCTGAAGCGCAGCGCACCCGGCAGACCAGGCCGCAACGCTCGAAGGCGGCCAGGGTGCGGTAGACCGTATCCAGGGACAGGCTGGGCATGCGCTCGCGGATACGCCCGTGCAGCGCCTCCACCGTGGGGTGATCCCGCGCGGCCAGGATCTCGCGGAACACCTCCATCCGCTGGGGCGTCTGCTTGAGCCCGGCTTCGCGGCAGGCTCGACCGAACAGGTCGCGCTCCTCGGTCATGTGCATATTCTTCTCCTTATACGGCCGCTGCGCGTGCGCTGCTAAAATTCTTCAAGCTTGCATGCGCCGCAAGAGGCGGACCTCTGCTTCGCGGGGCCGGCTGCTTGATCGGCTCTTCGGCATCCCGACTCGTTCTTAGCTAGTATAGAATAGCAGTGGCAAGGGAAAAGGCAAGCCTGTTCGGAAGAAGGTTAATAACTTCTGGATCAGCCCGAGGTTGGCTGGAGCCGCGAGACCACTTCCGCATGACACTTTTGTGAGCTGCTCGCAGGCAGTGCCAATGGCCGGCCATGCGCGGGAAGGCTGGCCAAGCGGATCAGGAGCATTAGGCGCATTGGACGCTGAGTTTGGTAAGTCAGCCTCGGTTTCGATGAGCGACTATTCCACGTGTAATGGACAGAACAAAAATGCAAAACATGTCGGAATGCATATGTGAAGTGTGCATGAATGCAGTTGTTTCGCATTGATGTGCAGAAATTTAATGTATTTCGTGCGCTTGTTGCATTTACGCACATCCGGGCCGGAAGTCGGCTTGGAGGGTTGACGGTTAAAAAGGCCTGTCGATGCTGGAATAGCATGGTGTGGATGATTTTTTCCGTCCAGATACTATACAAATCTTTTTGGTGGAGGTAGATTGGCCTCCGACCATGAATGTCGCCCCCGCCTCGAGCCTGGGGGCGGATTTGTGAATACCTCGGGTGGCCCGCGAGGGCCTTGTACGGGAATCCGGTGCGAATCCGGAGCGGTCCCGCCGCTGTAAGCCCGCGAAGATGATCGGTCATGGAGCCACTGGAGCGCGACTCCGGGAAGGCGACCGATTTGGGCGAGCCAGAAGACCTGCCCGAGGCCAACCTCAACCTGCGGCCGGCACGCGGATGCCGGTCAGGGAGCGCGGCTTTGCGCCGCTCATAATACTTATGGAAAAAGACAAGAACGCCTGGGGCAACCTGCGCGGGCTTACGCCCTTGAGCCTTTGCGACTGGCCGGGGCGCGCCAGTTGCGTCCTGTTCATGGGTGGATGCAACCTGCGCTGCCCAACCTGCCACAACGCTGGTCTGGCTTGGCGGCCCGAGCGCCATCCAGTGCTGTTCGGCCCGGATGTGCGCGGCTTTCTTAAAAAGCGCGCGGCCTGGCTGGACGGCATCGTGGTCACGGGCGGCGAGCCCATGGCCGACCCGGGCCTGCTGCCCTTCCTGGACGACCTGCGGGCTTACGGCCTGCCCGTCAAGGTGGACACCAACGGCATGCGTCCCGACGTGCTGCTCGAAATCCTCAATCGCGGCCTGGCCCAGGCCTTTTCCGTGGACGTGAAGGGCCCCTTCGAGCTGTATCCGCAACTCACGGGCGACGCGGTTTCGGCCGCCACGTCCAAGGCCCTGCTCTCGTCCATTTTCGGGCTGGCCGAGCAGCATCCCGAAGCCTTCATGTTCCGCCTTACCCATGTTCCGCTGCTCACAGAAACCGACGTGGAGACCGCGCGCGGCTACCTGCCGGCCGGCTTCAACCTGACTATTCAGAACTACATCGCTCCGGGGGGAACGTATGCCGCTACAGATTCGCAAGAGGGACGGACGACTGGAAACGTGGTCCACGGACCGCATCGGCGAAGCCATTCTCAAAGCCCTCAAGGCCAGCGGCATCAAGGACCCCATCCTGTCCAAGAGGCTCGCCTGCAAGGTTGAGAAGAAACTCGAAGGCCTGGACGTTGCCGAGCAGGAACAGATTCAGGATACCGTGGAACTGGTGCTCATGGAGAACCGGCTCTACGACGTGGCCAAGAAGTACGTCCTGTACCGCGAGAAGCGCCGCGAGCTGCGCGCGCACAAGCAGGCCTACCTGGACATCACGGAGACCATCGACCAGTATCTGACCAAGGCTGACTGGCGGGTGAACGAGAACGCCAACATGACCCACTCCTTCCAGGGGCTCATGCTGCACCTCTCGGGCACCATACAGGCCCGCTACGCCCTGGAGAAATATCCCGAGGAGATCCGCGCCGCCCACGAGCACGGCTACTTCCACATCCACGATCTGTCCTTTGGTCTGGCCGGCTATTGCGCCGGTTGGTCCCTGCGCGATCTGCTCATCGAGGGCTTCAACCTCGAGGGTCGCTCCTGCGCCGGGCCCGCGCGCCACTTCGATTCCATCCTGGGCCAGATGGTCAATTTCCTGGGCACGCTGCAGAACGAGTGGGCCGGCGCTCAGGCCTTCAACAACGTGGATACCTATCTTGCGCCCTTCATCCGCCACGACAACCTGAACTACGACGACGTGCTCCAGATGATGCAGAAGTTCGTGTTCAACCTGAACACGACCTCGCGCTGGGGCGGCCAGAGCCCGTTCACCAACCTGACCTTCGACCTCAAGTGCCCGAACCACATCGCCAACGAGGCCGTCATCATCGGCGGCAAGCTCCAGGACTCGACCTACGGCGAGTACGAGCAAGAGATGCAGTGGATCAACAAGGCCTTCCTGGAGGTCATGCTGGCGGGCGACTACCATAAGCGCATCTTCTCCTTCCCCATCCCGACCTACAACATCACCTCCGACTTTCCCTGGGAAACGGAGATCGGCGAGCTGCTGCTGCAGATGACCGCCAAGTACGGCGCGCCCTATTTCCAGAACTTCATCAACTCGGACATCAAGCCCGAGGACGTGCGCTCCATGTGCTGCCGCCTGCAGATGGACCTGCGCGAACTGCGCAACAAGGTCGGCGGACTGTTCGGCGCGGGCGACCTGACCGGCTCCATCGGCGTGGTCACGCTCAACCTGCCCAAGCTGGCCTACCTGTCCGAAGGCGAGGAGGATTTCCTCGACCAGGTGGAGCAGTACGCCGAGATGGCCAAGGACTCCCTGGAGTTCAAGCGCAAGATGGTCAACGAGAACCTGGAGCGGGGCATGTTCCCCTGGACCAGGCGCTACCTGAAGAACGGCTTCAAGGCGCACTTCTCGACCATCGGTCTGGTGGGCGGCCACGAGGCCTGCCTGAACCTGCTGGGCAAGGGCATCGAAACCCCGGCCGGCATCCGCCTCATGCAGCGCACCTTGAACCACCTGCGCAAGGTCACCAGCCGTTTCCAGGAAGAGACCGGCAACCTGTACAACCTGGAAGCCACGCCCGCCGAAGGCACCAGCTACCGGCTGGCCAAGATCGACCGCAACTTGTACGCGGACATCCAGACCTCGGGCAACGGCACGCCGTATTACACCAACTCGACCACGCTGCCCGTGGGCCAGTCCAGCGATATCATCTACGCCCTGGAGCACCAGAACGAGCTGCAGCCGCTGTACACAGGCGGCACCGTGTTCCACACCTACCTGGGCGAGGCCGTGACCGACACCAAGGCGCTCAAGAACTTCATCGTGCGCGCCCTGACCAAGACCAAAATCCCATACATCTCCATTACCCCGACCTTCTCCATCTGCAAGAGCCACGGCTACATCGCCGGAGAGCAAGAGCAGTGCCCCGAGTGCGGCGGAGAGACCGAGGTGTATACGCGGGTTGTCGGGTACTACCGGCCGGTGAGCCAGTGGAATAAGGGCAAGCAGGCGGAGTATGCGGATAGGTTGGTGTATGAGGGCGTGGATTCGATGTGCTGAGGTTAGAGGGGGAAGGCGAATTGAAGAAAACTGGGAGCCGGCGAAAGCCGGCTTCCTTTTGAATCGGAGTGGATATGAATCGTGAAAGAGCGTGTGAAGATTTCCTTAAGCTGTACAACGAAGTAGCTGGGATGTCTGAGAGGCTAATTTACCATCAAGAAATATCTCAGCTTTATATGTTTACCCTGCTAGCAAACATACTCGAGAAAGCAAATGGCGTTTACATTCTTATTAAGGAGGGTAATTATACTTCCACTCCAATTGTATTAAGATCTATGCTGGAAGCATATGTAGATTTAAGATCAGCAAAAAATGATAGTAATTACATAAAACATGCGCTAGCGGCATACGCTTGGGAGCGCATTGAGGCTGCTAAGATTATTCAAAATAGTAATGATGAAAGTGCCAAGTTAGACATAGAGTTGGCAAATAAATATCAGATAGAAAGCCAAGAGGAACAAAAGCAACTATCTCAAGAAGGTTTTTCGCGATTATTCAGTAAAGAAAAATTTGAAAAAGCTAACTGCGAAGCAAACTTTAAAATAGTCAATATGCTACTCTGCTCATATTCTCATAATAATATATCAAGGCTTGAACAAAGGCATTTGGAGGTTGAAGGCGACAAGGCAGCAATAGTTGTCTTCAAAGATATTGACGATAGTGATCTGAAGTTTTTCTTCAGTCTATTGATTACTATTTTGTTCGGTGCAATTGAGGTTGTTTTAATTAGTTTAGATCAAATGGAGGAGCATAAATCTCTATTTAAGCATATGCTTAGTTTTAGAGAAATACACGGTATTGAATAAAAATAACGTTTCCATGCTTTATGGTATAGCTTCTACCAAACCACCCCCACCCCATACTCCTCAAACACCGCATCCGATGTAACAATCTTCACTCCTTCCACCTTCGCCTGCGCAACAATAATCCGATCGAACGGATCCTTGTGTGTGAACGGCAGCGCGCCGGCCATGGCGGCGTGCTCCATGGTCACTGGCAGGGGCCGCATGCCTGGATACGCCTTGACCGCAACCAACAGTTCTCCCAGGTCCATGCTCAACTCCAGTTTGCCCAGATTGATCTTGAGCGCGATTTCATAGCCGGACACTGCCGAGACGAGCAGGTCGCTTTCCTCGATCGCTTGCCGCGCCGCCGCACTGAGCTTGCCGGGATTGCCGAACCACCAGAGAAGCGCGCAGGTATCCAGGAGCAGCCTAGAGGCCATAGTATTCGTCCGGCAGCGGCTCGTTGAAGTCCTCAGACATCTTTATCTTTCCCGCGAAAAGTCCGGCGGGTGGAATGCGCGGCTTTTCCTCCACTGGGACGAGCTTGACCACGGGCTTGCCGTTGCGGGCGAGGATGACCTCTTCGCCTTCTTCCGCCCTGGCTACGAGTTGCGAGAGTTGCGTCTTAGCCTCATGCATGTTGACGATTTGTGCCATTGGCCACCTCCTTGGCTAAGTCTGTTAGCCAACCATATGGATCGGATCAAAATCGGTCAAGCGGACATGCGTAAGCTCCTTTTGCCCCGTGCAACAAAACGCACACCTGACGTGCAAAAGCCTGCATCTTGCACAGTGTGCAGCAGCTTCCCACCGCTGTGACCTAACCCGCTAATCCATGTTCATCCACTTAATGCGATTAGCAAACGCAATCATGGTACAGCGCCTGCTCAGTGAAGGTCAAAAGGAGGTACAATCGTGCGCATCCTGCTGATCACACTCACACTGGCGTTTACCCTTGTAACCCTCAGCGCGGCACCCGCCTTCGCCGACAAGGTCGTCATCGTCAACAACGGCTGTGATCACGATGACCACCGTCATCGACCCAAGCACAAACACTGGAAGAAAAAACACAGACACGAAAGACGTGAAGAGTACCGAGAGGTGCACCACTACCATCACAACGAGTCCCGTTCCCGCAGACCCGCTGGCGGCCACTACGTGGCAATTGGCGGACCGACGTTCGGCGTCTTTGTGACCGGCCGCTAGGCCGGGATAGGGGGCGGTGAGAGCCGTCCCCCTTTATATACGAACAAGCCTTCCAATCGACCCCGCCGAGTGACGTAAATCCCGTCTCCTGCTACGTTGACGAATCCGACCGGCTTGCCGCCGGACAGCGCCATGCCATGGCGATATGCATCCCCAAGCGTTGATGCAGCTAGAGAAATGCTGTCAGCAAAAGACAAAGGAGATGAGGATGGCGAAGCAACTCTTCGTGAACCTGCCGGTAAAAGACCTCGATAAATCCAAGGAGTTCTTCAGCAAGCTCGGTTTCGGATTCAACGAGCAATTCACCGACGAGAATGCAGCCTGTTTGATAATCGGCGAGAATATCTACGCGATGCTTCTGACGGAGCCATTATTCAAGACATTTACCAGGAAGGAGATCTCCGACGCTAGGAATAGCACGGAAGTCCTGATCGCCATGGACGCGGGCAGCAGGGCGGAAGTCGATGATTTGGTGAGCAAGGCCCGGCAGGCCGGCGAATCGGTCTACATGGAGCCCATGGACCAGGGCTGGATGTACGGGCACAGCTTTGCCGATCTGGATGGGCACCAGTGGGAGATCATATACATGGACATGGCCGCGATGCCTCAAGCCTGATGGTTATAACGAATCCGCCAACCCCAGGAGGTATGAACATGAGCAAGGAGATGATGAAAAAGACGGTCACGATCAACGCGCCCAGGGATAAGGTCTGGGATGTGCTGCTGCGGGACGAGTTCACGCGGGTCTGGTATGCGGAATTCAGCGAAGGGTCGCACGCGGAAGGCGACTGGAACGTTGGCGGCAGAATCGCATTCGTGGACGGCAGCGGCATGGGCCTGGTGGGCAAGCTTGTCGCCAAGAAGCCTCCCGAGCTGCTTTCCATCGAGCACCAGGCAGTCATCATGAATGGAAAAGAGGACCAGAGCAGCCCTGAAGCAATGAAATGGCGAGGCTGCAAGGAGAACTATACCCTGTCTCAAGAGGACGGGAAAACGACTTTGACTATCGAGCAGGAGCTTCCTGAAGAGTACCTCGATTCCATCCCGAAGTCGTGGGACAAGGCAGTGAGGAAGATCAAGGAGCTGTCGGAAAGCACGATGTAGAAGGAAGAGGAATCCGCCCGGCGCGGACGGTCCGATGCCGGCTTCCGAGCGTGAACGGTTGCGCCCGTCGAACGTGCGGACCGATAATCCATCGCGTGCATTGCCGGGAGTATCTACTCCCGCGCAAGCACGCCCGCGCATCTACCCGAAAAAGTGATCCAACCCGAACATGGCCGCGCTCAGCACTGCGATCCTGATCAGTAAATGCACGGCCAAGGTCTTCTTCTCCTCGCCCTCCGCGCTCCTGCGCTTCATGAAATACTCGAATCCGCTCACGGCCAGGCCAAGGACAAGAACGATCTGCACGAGACTTATCCATAACATGACGCTACTCCATGGGCTGAACATTGAGTATTGTTCAATCCATGCTAGAACTCACAGGCTCGGGAGTACAAACACCATGCGCGGCATGTCCGAACAGGCGGGCGGGCGTGTGGATTACGGAAAACGGCCCGTCTGCTATCTTCAACTTGCCCACGCATCTGCACTTTCTTTTCGTCTTGCACTGTAGCAGAAAAGAAGCTCTTGAAAGCGATAAGGGGTGGCGTATAAGTTATAATTGGATGCGATATAGCAAGGAAGAGTCTGGAAAGTATAGATACATCCGCCGGAGAAAAGGCACGGACGCAACCAGGCATTGAGCTTGCGCGTTAACGAGAGAAATGCATGATCCATATTCGGACTGTACGCTCGTTGTGGCTGCGATTACTCATTGCCATCCTGGTTGTGCTCGTCGCCGCCTGGCTCAGAATATTGATCATTGGCTCTCATCAGCCGCGCGTCCTCTTTGTTACGCTCTATCCCGCAGTGATGATCGCCGCCATGGTTGGCGGAATTTACGCCGGTTTGCTGGCTACAGCCCTTGCCTCTTTCCTTGCCGCAGTCTGGCTGGAGCCAACAGGGTTCTTGATAATCGAGGATGTCATCGATTGGCTGGGCATGGGCATCTTCATCATAAGCAACATCATGATATCCCTGCTCGCCGAGTCGCTGTTGCGCGCCAGGGCGCAAGCCGAAGCGGCAAACAAGGCCAAATCCGATTTCCTCGCCAATATGAGTCATGAGCTCCGCACGCCCATGAACGGCATCATCGGCTCCATCGAGCTGGCGCTCATGAAGGAGCCTTCAACTTCCGTGCGTAATTATCTGGATATGGGCAGGAAATCGGCGCTTAATCTGCTCGACATCGTCAACGATATCCTGGATCTGTCCAAGATAGAGGCCGGGAAATTCGAGTTGCAGAGGATACCATTCGATCTCGATCAATGCGTTACCGATGTCGTCGAGGCTCTCGAGGGCATTGCGGAGAGGAAAGGCGTGGACCTGCGCCATGGCATCGATTCGGAAGTGCCGAGGCGGCTTGTGGGCGATGCGGTCCGCCTGAAGCAGGTGCTCACGAATCTGATAGGCAACGCGATCAAATTCACCGATCAGGGCCGCATCCTGGTCAACGTGGAAGATGCCGGCCAGGGGAGCGATGGCCGTGTCCGCATACGCTTCTCGGTGCGCGACACAGGCATCGGCATCGCGCCGGACCGCATTAAGCATGTGTTCGACAGCTTTTACCAAGCCAATATCGAAAATCTGGCAAAATACGGCGGCACAGGGTTGGGGCTGGCCATCTCCAAACGACTGGTGGAAATGATGGACGGCGAAATCGGTGTGGAGAGTTCACTCGGCGAAGGCTCCCATTTTTTCTTCACGGCCCTGTTCGGCCTGGCTGGCGCGGAGCAGGCGAAAATGCCGGAGCCAACGCGGGCCGAAGCGGAGAAGGCGGGTCTGCGGGGCCTTGAAATTCTGCTGGCCGAAGACAACGAAATCAACCAGCTCGTCGCCGTGGAGCTGCTCCAGAAGAAGGGCCACCGCGTGACTGCCGTGGAGAACGGCGCAAAGGCCCTGGAGGCGCTCTCCAGCAACACGTTCGACCTGGTGCTCATGGATGTGCGCATGCCGGAGATGGACGGGGAAGCAGCCACGAAGGCCATTCGGGGAGGGCAGGCCGGTGATCCCGATATTCCTGTCGTCGCCCTGACCGCATACGCCCTCAAGGAAGATCGCGAGCATCTGCTTGCCGCCGGGATGGACGACTACATCTCCAAGCCCATCGATCCGGACGAGCTGGAAAGCGTGATCAGGCGAGTGTTCGAAAAGAAGGGCAGGCGATCATAAGGCAGGCAGCCAATATAACGGACCCGGCTTTATTCGGATAGACTCTTGACGGAGTGAGGGCTGGAAGAGGGGCAGCGCCTCTCTCCCGGCTTACAGCACCCTGCAGATGAAATTAAATGGGGGTGCAGGGTGCGCCGCTCCCTGCCGGGAGAGAGGCTGAGAGAGGGCGGCGCCCTCTCTCAGGTCAAATGCAAGATACCTTAAAAAGTCCAGCGTCGTGCGATGGGCATGCGCCAGCCGGTGCCGAAAGCCCGGCGGGTAATGCGCAGGCCGGGCGCGGCCTGGCGGCGCTTGAACTCGGCAATGGCCACCAGCTTGAGCACTCGGCGCACCGTGGGCTCGTCGAAGCCCGCGGCCACGATCTCCTCCAAACCTCGGTGTTCCTCGATGTGCAGGGCCAGGATGGCGTCGAGCACATCATAAGGCGGCAGGCTGTCCTGGTCGACCTGGCCGGGACGCAACTCGGCCGAGGGCGGTTTGGTCAGGATGGACTCCGGAATGATCGGCGTGGGCGAGTCCGCGTTGAGCTGGCGGGACATGGCGTAGACCAGCGTCTTGGGAGCGTCCGAGATGACCGCCAGTCCGCCGGACATGTCGCCGTAGATGGTGCAGTAGCCCACGGCCAGCTCGCTCTTGTTGCCCGTGGTCAGCAGCATGGAGCAGTATTTGTTGGACAGGGCCATGAGCAGGTTGCCGCGGATGCGCGACTGGATGTTCTCCTCGGTCACGTCCGGGCACAGGCCGCGGAAGGGCTCCTCCAGGGTCTGCTCGAAGGCCGCCATGAGCGGGGCGATGGGCAGGGTCAGGGTGCGCAGGCCCAGATTGCGCGCCAGCTCCAGGGAGTCGTCGATGCTGCCCCGGCTGGAATAGGGCGAGGGCATGAGCACGCCCAGCACGTTGTCGGGTCCCAGGGCGCGCGCGGCAACGGCGGCGGTGAGCGCGGAATCGATGCCGCCCGAAAGGCCCAGCAGCGCGCTTTTGAAGCCGCACTTGCGCGCATAGTCGCGCGTGCCCATGACCAGGGCTTCCAGTGCATCGGCCGGGC
Source organism: Desulfocurvibacter africanus subsp. africanus DSM 2603 (assembly GCF_000422545.1). Taxonomy (NCBI): domain Bacteria; kingdom Pseudomonadati; phylum Thermodesulfobacteriota; class Desulfovibrionia; order Desulfovibrionales; family Desulfovibrionaceae; genus Desulfocurvibacter; species Desulfocurvibacter africanus. Next base: position 88,030 of record NZ_AULZ01000017.1, on the reverse strand, counting down.
CCGAGAGATCGGCCGGCAGCGGCACCGGGGAGGCCGCGAGGTTTACCACGGCGACATCCTCGGCAAAGGCCGCGAGGCGGGCAAGGATGCGGCCCTGGGAGTCGAAGACCGTGCTGCGGCCGTCGAAGATCAGGTCGTCGTTGCCGCCGACCTGGTTCACGTAGGCCAGCGGGGCCTTGTATTTGCGGGAGATGGCCGCGAGCATGCGCTCGCGCTCGGCCTGCTTGCCTAAATGGAACGGCGAGGCCGACAGGTTCAGGATCACGTCGGGCGCTTGGCTGGCCAAGGCCTCCAGCGGATCGAAGGCGTAATTGCGCCTGGGCCAGTAGTCCTTGTCGTTCCAGATGTCCTCGCACACGGTCACGGCCATGCGCAGGCCGTCCAGCTCGAAAAGCTTGGGCTCCTGCGAAGGCTCGAAGTAGCGCGATTCGTCGAATACGTCGTAGGTGGGCAGGAGCGTCTTGTGGAAAGAGTGCCGCAACCGCCCGCCGCCCAGGAGCACGGCCGCGTTGCGCAGGAGCTTGCCGCAGGGGCCGGGATTGGCCTCCACCGTGCCCACGAGTACGGGAGCCTCGTTGGCAAGCCTGCGGGCAAGATCTTCCAGGGCTTCCGTCACGCGGCGTACGAAGGAGCCGAACAGGAGCAAGTCCCTGGGCGGATAGCCGGTCAGGGCCATTTCCGAGGTCAGGCACAGGCGCGCGCCTTGGGCAGTGGCGCGGCGCACGGCCTGCTCGATGCGCGCGGCATTGCCTTCGATGTCGCCCACGGTGGGGTTTAGCTGGATAAGTCCGAGCCGCATGGCCAGCACCATAGATCAAGCCCCGCAGACGCGCAACGCCGTGGATCGGTTGTTTATTGCCTTCACGTGCGCTTGCTGCCCAAGCCGGTGGCGTGTAGTGAATATGCTGATTCCGCTGCCGGAGCAGGCGGGCGCACCTGGTCGGCATCCCGCCGCGAGAGTGCCCCGCTTCCGCCGCAAGGAGGGCGGAGAGTGGCCAAGCCGACCCGTTATGTCCTCTTCAGCCTGGACAGCCACCGCTTCGCGGTCCCCTTGCGCGATGTGCTGAGCGCCGAACGCGCGGCATGGGTCACGTCCCTGCCGGGCGCGCCCGAGGTGATCCTGGGCGCCGTGGACATCGGCGGGCGCATGGCTCCCGTGGTGGATTTGCGTCGCCGCTTCGGCCTGCCCCCGCGCGAGTTGCGCGTCTCGGACAGTTTCCTGCTCGTGCGCGCCTCGGGTCGCCTGCTGGCCTTGCTGGTGGACGCCGTGGAAGGCGTGCGCGAGGCCATGGCCTCGTGCATCACTCTGGCGGGCGAAATCTGGCCCGGCCTGGAGTACCTGGACGGCGTGGCTCGCCTGGAAGACGAAATCGTGCTCATTCACGACCTGGCCAGGCTGCTCTCCCTGGAGGAGGCGCAAGCCCTGGACGAAGCGGCCTCCGGCCTGCGCCGGGAGCAGGCCGACGCCTAGCGCCATGCCTTCCTCCTCCCTATCCCCCGAAACCATGGAGCGGCTGAGCCGCTTTGTCGGCAAATATCTCGGGCTGCACTTCCCGGTCGAGCGTCACAAGGACCTGCTGCGCGGCGTGGCCAGGGCTGCGGTCGAACTGGGCCGCAACGGCCCGGAGGCGCTTGTGGAGGAGATCCTTGCGGGTCGCGCGAACCGCCATGTGCTGGACAATCTGGCCGGGCAGCTAACCATCGGCGAGACGTATTTTTTTCGCGACAAGCGGCTGCTGGACCTGCTGCGCGAGGAGGTCCTGCCCGGCTTGCTCCGCCGCGCCAGCCGGGAAGGTCGTCCCCTGCGCATCTGGAGCGCCGGCTGCTGCACCGGCGAGGAGCCCTATACCGTGGCCATTCTGCTCAAGGAACTCATGCGCGGCGCGATACAGGTGCCGGTGAGCATCCTGGCCACGGACCTCAATCCGCGCTTCCTGGACAAGGCCCAGCGCGCCATCTACAGGCAATGGTCCTTCCGGGCCACTCCGTCGCGCATCCGCAACGCCTGGTTCCGCAGCCTGCCCGACGAGGTCTGGGAGCTGAGCCCGGACATCCGCTCCATGGTCAGCCTGGCCTGTCTCAATCTGGCCGTGGACGCCTATCCGGCGCTGGAGAACCGCACCAACGCCCAGGACCTCATCCTTTGCCGCAACGTGCTCATGTATTTCTCGCCGCAGTTGGGCCAGAAAGTCGTGACCAAGTTGCACGGCTGCTTGGTGGACGGCGGCCTGCTGGTGGTCGGGCCCAGCGAAGGCAGCCTGGTGACGAGCAGCGGACTGTTTAGTGTGGACCTGAACGAGCGCGGCATTCTCTATTGCCGGGAGTCCTGCCGGATCGGGCAGCCTGCGCCCAACATTACGTCGATGCCTGAGCCGACCGAGCCGGACCTTGCCGGTCCTCCTGCGCTGCCAGTGCAGGATTCCCTGCCGGCGGCGGGTCTCCTTGACAGAAAAGCCGCAGGCGAGGCATCGCTTATCGAACAAGCATTGCATGAGGCCCGCGCGGCTGTTGAGCGCGGCTGCTACGCCGAGGCCGGAGAGCGTCTGGCCTCGGTGGACCGGAGCGGCCTGTCTCCGGCCCAAAGCGGCTTGTTGGCCAATCTTACGGCCAGGATGCTGGCGGGCTCGGGAGATCTTGCGCTGGCCGAGCGGACTTGCCGCGAGGCCATTGCCGCGGACAAGATGCACGCGGCCCATCACTACCTGCTGGCGGTCATCCTGCAGGAGCTACGCCGACTGAAGGAAGCCGTGGAGGCTCTACAGAAGGCCCTCTACCTGGAGCCGGGCTTTTTACTGGCCCACTTTTCCCTGGGCCTGCTGCTCAAGGAACTTGGCCGCGAGCAGGAGAGCAGGCGGAGCCTGAAGAACGCACTGGCAGGGCTCCAGGGGCTGGACCGCGAGGGGATAGTGCCTGAATCCGAAGGCATGACCGCGGGCCGGATCACGGAGATCATCCAAGCCATGATTGGGTAAACCGGGTAAGCCATGGACGACGGCATCCAGATTCGCGAAGCCATTCTCAAGGCCCGGGCCGCCAGGCTGGCCCGACGCCACGGCCCCAAGGCCGAAGCCGCGGAAGACCTCGCTGGATGGCTGTTTTTCCGCCGCTCCAGGCGCATCTTCGGCCTGGAGACAAGCTGCGTCCTGGAGGCCCAGGTTCTTGGCGGGCTGACGCCCATTCCCTGCGTGCCGCCTTTCATCATGGGCGTGACCGCCCTGCGCGGCCGAGTGGTGGCGATAATGGATCTGCCGCTGTTTCTGGGCCTTGACCCCGGTTTGGTCCCGGAAACGCCGGCGGTGGTAATCGCACGGGGTCATGGGCTGGAAACGGCCCTGCTGGCCGACGAAGTGCTGGGAGTTCAATCCCTGGCCGAGACGGACAAGCTTCCCGCGCCGGCCAACCTGCCGTTGGCGCTGGCGGCCTTGTGCCGGGGCGTGACAACGCAGGGCTGGCTGCTGCTCGATGGGGATGCGCTGCTGACGGACCAGAACCTGCTGGTCGAGGAGCGTGTTTAGAGCATTTTGCTTTTGAAAATGCTCTGCAAGCCATGCGTCGGCATGGCTTGCCGCTAGCTTCGGCGTAGGCGCAATTCACTTGCGCCGTCAACGCCGGAGCGGGCGTATTAAAAGCAATCTGCTCTAGCAGACCTGTGATAATCGGGCGGCGCGCCAGCCGCCGACAAACGGAATCCGGCCGGATTGTCCTGGCCCAAGGAGCCTTGCATGTCCTGGAACGACCTGAACCTTGGACGCAAGCTGACTATCGGCTTCGGCGCGGTGCTGGCGCTGCTGCTGACCATCGCCTTTGTCAGCCACAAGGCGCAACGGGAAAATCTGGACGACGCCGCGCTCGCCACCCGTTTTGAGACCATGGCCTCGGAATTCAAAAACAGGGTGATCAACCATTTGCAATGGACCCTGGCGCTCAGCGAAGGCCTCGTGTTCCAGAACCTGGCGAACGCGGAGGTCGTTATCGACCATCGGGCCTGCCCCTTCGCTAAATGGTACTATGGGCAAGGTCGGCAAGCCATGGAAGAGCTGGCCCCGAGCACCAACCCCCTGCTGAATGCTCTGGAGGAGCCGCACCGGCTTATCCATGAGTCGTTCCAACGCATCTTCGCCATCTACCGCCAGGCAGGCCCAGGACACGCCAAGCAGGCTCAAGAGGTCTTTGCAACCGAGGCCTTGCCTAACCTTAATAAGTTCCAACAGGGGCTCGACGCGCTGGAAGCCGAGATTTCCCGTCGGTCCGGTGAGATATACGCAACCACTACCGGCCATTTGCAGCGCAACCAGCTTGTGCTGATCCTGATCAGCGGAGCGGCCATCCTGACCGGACTGCTCATGGCTCTGGTCATCGCCCGTTCCGTGACCGCGCCCCTGCGACAGGTGGTGGCGGCCGCGGACAGAATCGCCCAGGGCGATCTGAGCCATGGGCTGGCCTTCGGGCAGCGCCTGGATCAGGACAGCAGCCGGCGCAGGGACGAAATCGGCGCTCTGCAGAGTTCCTTCGCGCGCATGAGCGCGTCATTGCTGAACGTGGCCAGGAGCATGGAGCACATCGCCCAGGGGGATTTGACCCTGGAGGTGCAGCCGCAATCCGAGCGGGACATCATGGGCAAGGCCCTCAAATCCATGACCGCCAACCTGCGCGAGTTGGCGGGCAAGACCCGCGACGCCGTGGCCGTGCTGGCCTCCAGCGTGGGCCAGATTTCCGCCTCCACCGCCCAGCTCTCGGCCTCCTCGTCGGAAACGGCCACGGCGGTAACCGAGACCACGGCCACCGTGGCCGAGGCCAGGCAGACCGCCCAACTCTCCAACGAAAAGGCCCGTTTCGTGGCCGACAGCGCGCAGCGCGTGGCTGAAATCACCCGCCAGGGCATTCAGGCCAGCGAAGGCACCCTGGAGGGCATGCGCCTCATCACGGACAAGATGGACTTCATCGCCCAGAACATCGTGGCCCTCTCGGAGAAGAGCCAGGACATCGGCGACATCACCAGCGCCGTGCGCGGGCTGGCCGAGCAGTCCAACATCCTGGCCGTCAACGCCTCCATCGAGGCCGCCAGGGCCGGCGAGGAGGGCAAGGGCTTCGCCGTGGTGGCCGCGGAGATTCGCAGCCTGGCCGAGCGGTCCAAGGAAGCCATCCGCCAGATCCGCGTCGGCCTGGAAGAAATGCAGAAGGCCACCGCGACTTCGGTCATGGCCACCGAGGAGGGCGGCAAGGCTGTCGCTTCCGGTCGCGACAAGGCATCGGCCGCGCGCGAAGCCATCCTGACCTTGTCCGAGAGCGTCAGGGAATCCGGCCTGGCTGCCACGCAGATAGCCGCCTCCAGCCGGGAGGAGCTTGTGGGCATGGACCAAGTGAACACGGCCATGGAGAACATCCGTCAGGCCAGCCACCAGAATCTCGACAGCGCCAACCAGCTTGAGGAGTCGGTCAGGGGCATTTCGGACTTGGCCAAGGACCTGCTCAAGCTCGTTGAACGCTACAAGGTGTAGGGGCATGGGCGAGGCCGCCTTCCTGCGCAAGCTGCGCCGGGCATTCGCCGCCGAGGCCGAAGAACGGCTATCGGCCATGGAATCCGCGCTCATGGCTCTGGAGGCTATCGGCCCAGGCCCGCTGAATGCGGAAAACGCCGCCTGGCTGGAGACTTTCTACCGCGACGTGCACAGTCTCAAGGGGGCCTCGCGCACCGTGGACGCACCGGCCCTGGAGACGGTCTGCCAACCCCTGGAAAGCGCCCTCGGCGAGCTCAAGGCCGGCCGCATCAGCCCCTCTCCTGCGTTTTTCGATCTCCTGCACAAGGCGCTGAAGGTCCTGCGCAGCTTGCTGTCCCGTTTTGATCCTGAGTCCGACGACACGACCTTGCCGCCGCCGGGCGACCCGATGCTGCGCAGGCTGGCGGCCGAGCTCGCGGCCGCGGCAGAGGGACGCGAGCCGCCAGCGGCGGAGGCAGTCGTCACGGAGGCAGTCGAGCATGTCGCCCAGCCCCCAGGCCAACCATCCGCTCCGTCCGCCGCGCCTGTCGCACTTGCCGCACCATCCGCCGTCGCTGCAGGCGCGGCCTGGACAGGGCAGGACAAGAGCCAGATGCTGCGTTTGCCTTCGGATCGCCTGGAACGCCTCCTGAGCGACTGCGAGGAGTTCCTGCCCGAGAAGCTAGCCATGTCCAAACTGGCCGACGAGGCGGGCTTCATGCAAACCACGGCGCTCCAATTGCGCAAGCTCCTGGAGCGCATGGCCGCGACCCTTGACCAGCGAGGACGCGGCGGCCCGGACGAACAACTGGCTGACCGGCTTGCCCAGGCAGCGGAGCTGGCTGCCGAGCTGAACGCCGAAGCTAAAGCCCATGCCGCGCAACTTGCGGCCAAGCGTCGCGACATGACGCTCAAGGTCGACACGTTGCTGGATGATCTCAAGCAGGCCCTGACCCTGCCCTTCTCGCGGCTGCTGGAACGCTTTCCCAAGATGATTCGCGACTTGGCCCACGAGCTCGGCAAGCAGGTCGATCTCGCCATCGAAGGCCAGGACATGGAGATCGACAGGCGCATCCTCGACCAATTGCACGACCCTTTGCTGCATCTTTTGCGCAACGCCGTGGACCACGGCATCGAAACGCCCGAGGAGCGCAGACGCGTCGGCAAGCCCGAGCAGGGCCATATCAGCGTACGAGTGCGCCCCCTGGAACAGGATCGCATGGAGGTCGTGGTGGCCGACGACGGCCGGGGCATCGACCGGGACAAGGTGCTGGAGGCCGCCAAGGACTCCGGGTTACTGGATGCGGCGCAGGCTGTAAGCCTGGACCAGGACGCAGGCCTGGAACTCATCTTCCGCTCGGGCATGAGCACCCGGCGGGCCGTGACGGACATTTCGGGCCGGGGTTTGGGCCTGGCCATCGCCCACGAGCGCGTGGAGCGGCTGGGCGGCGCCCTGCGTTTGGAAACCCGGCCCGGCCAAGGCGTGTCGTTCCACATGACCATGCCGCTGTCGTTCAGCTCTTTCCCGGCCTTGGCGGTGCTGGCCGGAGGCCGGACTTTTCTGCTGGCCAAATCCGGGGTGGAGCGCGTGCTTCTGCTCGAAAAGGACGAGACCCTGCACATCGAAGGCCGCGAGGCGGTGCCGTACATCGACCAGACCTTGCCCTTGGTCGATCTTGCCGCGATCCTGGGTCTGCCCATGATTGAGCGCACCGAGCGAGATGACGCGTCCGAGGCCGGGAGCCGGAACAGCCAGGCCCTGGTCCTGGCCGCAGGCCAAAACCGGCTGGCCCTGCGCGTGGAGGCGCTGCTCGGCGAACAGGAAGTCATGGTCAAATCCCTGGGCAGCCAGCTCCGGCGTGTGCGAAACGTGGCCGGAATCACGCTGCTGGGCGACGGGAGCCTGGCCGCCATCCTGCACACGCCCGATCTGGTGGCCTCGGGCCTGAGCGGTCGCATCGCCGTGGAGCGACCGGTTCGCACGGAGCCGCCCAAGCCCAAGACTGTGCTCGTGGTGGAGGATTCCGTAACCTCGCGCATGCTGCTCAAGGCCGTGCTCGAATCCTCGGGGTACCGCGTGTTCACGGCCGTGGACGGCCAGGAAGCCCTGGTCAGATTGCGCGGAGAGCTCCCGGACGTAGTGGTTTCCGACGTGCAGATGCCACGCATGGACGGGCTGGAGCTGACCAGGCGCATCCGTGAGGACAAGGTCCTGGCCGCGCTGCCCGTGATCCTGGTCACTTCCCTCGACTCGCCGGCCGACCGTGAACGCGGCGTGGACGCCGGGGCCAACGCCTATATCGTCAAAAGCAGCTTCGACCAGGGCAATCTGCTGGAAACGGTGCGCAGGCTCGCCTAGAGCAGATTGCTTTTAAGACGCCCGCTCCGGCGTTGACGGCGCAAGTGAATTGCGCCTACGCCTACACGGCGGCAAGCCATGCCGACGCATGGCTTGCAGAGCATTTTCAAAAGCAAAATGCTCTAATGCGCTGCTGCGGGCGGAAAAGCCGGCTGCCGGCGCAGAGCCCGTTTTCGGGTTGAACGGAGTGTTATAGAAGGCCGTCAACACGGCTTCGACTTGGCAATGGTCGCGCAAGGCCCGACCATTGCCCACGGATATTTCACATTCCTGACGTTCGGCAGACAATTACGACCAGCAACTCGTTTCAACGGGATGCTGGCGCTATTTTTCGCATGCGGTTATTAATATAACCATGTCCGCGGCCTTGCAACCGCAGGAGTGCCACGACATGTCCAACACCCCTTCCAGGGCCGACACGGCGAAAACGCGTGCCGCGATCCGGGTCCTCATCGTGGACGATTCGCCCTCGGTACGCGAGTTCCTGAGGAACATACTGAGCGACGGCGGCTTCGAGGTCGCGGGCGAAGCCGCTGACGGGGCCGAGGCCGTGGAACTGGCCGCCCGCCTGCGGCCCGACGTCATCACCATGGACATCAGCCTGCCCGTGATGGACGGCATCGCGGCCACGCGGGCCATCATGGCAAGCACGCCGACGTCCATCGTCATCGTCAGCGCCCAGTGGGCCCCCGAGGAGGTCGCCAAGACCTTTGACGCCCTGGGCGCCGGAGCCCTGGCCATCCTGGAGAAGCCCCGTTTCGGCACTCCGGATTTCGCCTGTCGGCGAGAGCAACTCGTCTCGACCATCAAGCTCATGGCTGAGGTCGAGGTTGTGCGCCGCCGCACTCAATCCGCAGACCGTACCAAAACGGCTTTTCCCAGGCAGCGAGGGCTGCTCAAGCGCAAGCTGGTGGCCATGGGCGCATCCACGGGCGGTCCCCAGGCCCTGCGGGCCATCCTCTCCGGCCTGCCCAAGGATTTTCCCGCGCCCATCGTCGTGGTGCAGCACATCTCACGCGGCTTCCTGCCCGGCCTGGTGCACTGGCTCAACCAGGTCAGCAAGCTGACCGTGTGCATCGCGGCTCATGGCCAGGCCATGGAGCCGGGGACGGTCTACTTCGCACCCGACGACCACCACTTGCTGGTGGCCCGCGGCAACACGTTGCGCCTGAGCGACGCCCCGCCCGAAGGAACCCTGCGGCCTTGCGTGGGCCAACTTTTTCGCAGCGTGGCTGAATTTCTGGGCAGCCGCGCCGTGGGCGTGTTACTTACGGGCATGGGCCGGGACGGAGCCCTGGAGCTCGGGCTCATGCGCGAGCGCGGCGCCGTGACCATCGCCCAGGACGAATGTACGTCCATCGTGTACGGCATGCCACGGGAGGCCGTCCGCCTGGGAGCGGCCGTGCATGTCCTGCCGCAGGAGGAAATAGCGGGAATGCTGATCGGTCTGCTGAGCGAGTTCACATAGACGTTGCCACCTGTTACCGGATTCGGGTATCCAGCCTGCATGCCTGACCATGCATACATCCTCATCGTCGAGGATAGCCCTACCCAGGCCCTGCGCCTGGAGCAACTGCTGCTTGGCAGCGGGCTGTCCGTGCGCGTGGCCGCATCGGCCGTGGAGGCCCTTGCTTTGGCCGACGAGAATCCGCCCGCGGTCGTCGTCAGCGACATTCTCATGCCCGGAATGGATGGCTACGAGTTGTGCAGACGCATCCGCGCCAGCACGAAGCTGGCGCACATCCCCGTGATCCTGCTGACCACCCTTGCGGACCCCGAGGACATACTCAAGGGCCTCAAGTCCGGAGCCACCAACTTCGTGACCAAGCCCTATGATCCAGATCTGCTGTTAGGGCGGGTGCGCCAACTTATGTCCGAGCTGGACCTGCGCCGCGCGAAAGGCCAGAAGGCCGAGCTGGATATCGTCTTCGGCGGCAAGCGGCACCACGTCTCCGCCGATGCCCGCCAGATGGCCGACCTGCTCCTGTCCACCTACGAGAACGCCGTAATCCAGAGCCGGGCCCTGGACCGGGCCAACAAGAATCTCGCCGAAAAGGAAGCCTTGTTGCGCGCGGTCATAGCCTCCTTGCCCGCGCAGATCATGGTTCTGGATGCCCAAGGCCGCATCACGGCCACCAATGAGGCCTGGGAGCACATGGGACGCGACTCGCCCCTGATTCCCGGCGTCCTGGGCCGAACTTTCGGGCATATCGCGCGCCAAGGCCTGTGCAGCGAGGATATCGCGCTGGACAGCGTCGCCGCCGCCGTGCACGAAGTCGCCGCCGGCACGCGCAAAAGTTTCAGCAGCGAGCTGTGCGTGCAATCCGACGGACAGCAACGCTGGCTGCTCCTGTACGCCAGCCCCATGAGCGACCGCGGCGGGGCCGTGGTCACGCACATGGACATCACCGAGAGCAAGCGCGCCGAACAGGCCCTGCGGCGCAGCGAGGCCAATCTGGCCAAGGCCCAACATCTGGCCATGCTCGGCAGCTTCGAATGGCTGTCCAAAGGGGATGCGTTCATCTGGTCCGACGAGCTGTACCGCATCCTGGGCTATCAACCCGGATCGGTGCAGCCCGGCCGAGACTTCCTGCTGCGGCATCTGCATGCCGAAGACAGCCAGGCCTTCGTGAAATGCCTGCTCGATACCGCCAGGCGCGGGACTCCCTTCGAGTTGCAGTTCCGCTTCATGCGCCAGGATGGAGTGGAGCGCATCGGCTTGTGCCAGGCCGAGGCGGAATTCGATGCGACGGGCAAGCTTTCGCGCATCCTCGGCACGGTGCAGGACGTCACCCGCCAGAAGCTCCTGGAACGCGAGCTGGTTCGGGCCAAGGAGGCTGCCGAGGCCGGCAGCCGCGTTAAGAGCGAATTCCTGGCCAACATGAGCCATGAGATCAGGACCCCGCTCAACGGCATCCTGGGCATGACCGAGTTGACCCTGCGCACGGGCCTTAACAGGGAGCAGCGCGAGTACCTGTCCATGGTCAAGGCCTCGGCTGACGCTTTGGCCACCCTTGTGGGCGACATCCTCGATTTCTCCAGGATCGAGGCCGGCAAGCTGGAGCTCGAGCGCAGTGACTTCCGCTTGCGGGAGATCCTGCAGGCGGCCTTGAAACCCATGGAAATGCAGGCGGAAGCCAAGGGCCTGCACCTGACTCTGCGCATCGATCCCGCCGTGCCCGAACACCTGCACGGCGATGCGGGCAGGCTGCGCCAGGTGCTGCTCAATCTGGTGTCCAACGCCATCAAGTTCACGCCGAGCGGCGGCATCGACATCGACGTGCTGCCGACCGCGACATCGCACACACCGTCGGGTCAGGAGCCGGATCATAAGTTCGAGCTGCTGTTCTCGGTCGCCGACACGGGTATCGGCATCGATACGCAGCTTCAGGAACGCGTTTTCGACATATTCACCCAGGGCGACAGTTCCCTGAGCCGGCAGTACGAAGGCACGGGCCTTGGCCTGGCCATTTCCAGGCAGCTCGTGGAACTCATGGGCGGCGCCATCTGGGTCGAGAGCGCGATCGGACAGGGAGCCACCTTCAACTTCACCGTGGCTCTGGAGCGGGCGATCGCACCCATCACGGCCAAGCCGGAATCTCGGGTCCAAGCCCAGCGGCCAGGCCAGCCGGGCCAGGCGGACCCACTCATGGGACTGCGCGTACTGCTGGCCGAGGATAATCTGGTCAACCAGCACTACGCCAGCATCCTCCTGAAACGGCAAGGCTGTCTGACCACGACTGCCGCCAATGGTCGGGAGGCTCTGGACAAGCTTGCGGCCGAGCCTTTCGATCTGGTGCTCATGGACGTGCAGATGCCCGAAATGGACGGCGTGAAGGCCACGCGGATCATCCGCAACGACCCGGCCTATGCCAAAGTGCGCAATGTGCCCATCGTGGCCATGACCGCGCACGCCATGCAGGGCGACCGCGAGCGCTTCCTGGAGTCCGGCATGGACGAGTACGTGTCCAAGCCCATCGATCAGGATGAACTGTTCAAGGTCATGCGCGCGGCGTTGGCTAAGCGGCGCGACGCGGCTGCGGAGCTTGCGCACCCGGCCCAGCCCCATAAAGTCGATAACGCGCCAGAGGACGACGCCGTACTCGACGTGCGCAAGACCCTGGATCGGCTCCAGGGCGACAACGAGTTTCTCGGCGTGCTCTACAAGACCTTTTTAGAGGACGCGCCAAATAAGCTTGCCAGTCTGGAGCAGGCCATAACGGATCAGGATTACACAAAGATGGTCAGGGAGTCCCACGCGTTCCAGGGCGCTGCCGGCACAGTCGGGGCCGCGCTGCTGCGCGAGGTCGCGGGAGCGTTGGAGTCCGCGTCCAGGCAGCGCGAGGCCGAGCCGGCACGCCAGCATTTCCTGGAGCTCAAGGACATGGTCGCGCGCATCTGCGAAAGGATGCGCGCCTATATCGAAAGCTAGCCTCGACCTTCCTCCAGTTCCTGCATGACCCGCACCGCCACGCCGTCACAGACGTTCTTGATACGCTCGCTCAGGAGCTCGGCCGTGTCCATGGCCTGTTCGTAGGACGGAAACCGCCCGACGACCAACTGGGCCTGGTTGAGCTCGTCCCAGACCCAGACATGCTCCTGCAGCGCAATGCCGAGTTCACGCACAAGCTCCACCAATCTCTCGCGCATGCGCTCACGCTGGTCGAAATCGTCAGGCTCCAATGCACCGCCACACAGCACGACCCACCAGCCAAGTTCGCAGTGCGAAGCAGCATGCTTTCTTGCCATGGAAGTCATGTGTTCAATTATCGCTGCAAGCTTCTTGACTTCATCATTCATCGTGTCACCAAAAACTGATTGTCACCATTTCAAAGTATGCTATAGCTGGCCTTCCATGGGTACTGTCTTACATTCCAGGGAGGCTGACCATGCACAACATTCTTGTCATCGACGACGACGCCGCCATCCGCACGTTCCTGCGTCGTTTCCTTGAGAAGGAAGGCTTTCATGTAAGCGAGGCCGAAGATGGAGAAGCAGCCCTGAGACGTTTGGATAGCGGTCCCGCCGATCTGGTTATCGTCGATATCTTCATGCCCCGCAAGGACGGTTTCGAGACCATACGCGAGATCAAGGGACGCAAGACACCCTGCAAGATCCTGGCGATATCCGGAGGCGGCTCCATCGGCAGGCTGGATTATCTCGACCTGGCCAAGATTTTCGGCGCCAATGCGGTGCTGGCCAAACCCATCAGCCGTGACGCGCTCATAACCACGGTCAGCACCCTTGCCATGGCCTGATCCAACTACGGACCTTTCGTTTTCCAGCAAGGCCGCGCCCCGAGCGCGGTCTTGCCGTTCATGCCCTCGGGGGCTATAAGCGCGGGCACCCCATACCCGCAACCCTCCGGACCGACCATGGATACACCCAACGCCTCCACGATACGCCCTTCCCTTGGTGCATCGCTGGCGCGCATCGTGCGCGATTCCCTGCGCATCAGCCTTGAGTTGTTCAAGATCATGGTGCCCGTGGTCATCGCCGTGAAGGTTCTCCAGGAGCTTGGCGCCATCGCCTGGCTGGCTCGTCCGCTGGCTCCGCTCATGGGCCTGGTGGGCCTGCCCGCCGAGATCGGCCTGGTCTGGGCCACGGCCATGCTCAACAATATCTATTCCGGCATCCTGGTCTTCGCATCATTGCCCCTGGCCGAGCCCCTCAGCGTGGCCCAGGTCACCGTGCTCTCGACCATGATCCTGGTGGCCCACGGCCTGCCCGTGGAGCTGCGCATCGCCCAGCGCTCGGGCACGCGTCTCGGCTTTCAGCTCGGATTGCGCTTCCTGGGCGCCCTGGCTTTCGGAGCGATCCTCCACACGACCTACTCCTCCCTCGACGTCCTGCAGGAGCCCGCGCGAATGCTTTGGCAGCCGGCGGCGCAGGCCGACACGTCACTGACCGCCTGGGTTATCGGGCAGGCGCGCAACTTCGCGTCCATCTTCCTCATCATCCTGGGCCTGGTGGCCTTCGTGCGCCTGCTGGAGCGCATCCGCGCCACCGAGGCCATGAATCGCGTGCTCGGCCCGCTGTTGCGCTTGCTGGGCATCGGCCCCACGGCCTCGACCATCACCATCGTCGGCCTGACCATGGGCCTGTCCTACGGCGGCGGCCTCATCATTCACGAGGCCAAGTCCGGCAGCGTGAGCAAGCGCGACGTGTTCTACGCCGTGTCGCTCATGGGCCTGTGCCACTCTCTGTTCGAGGACACGCTGCTCATGATGCTGCTCGGCGCGCATACCTCGGGCATTCTCTGGGGCCGGCTGCTGCTGTCCCTGGCCGCGGTGGCGCTGCTGGTGCGCCTGACCCGCCGCATGGCCGACCCGGCCTTCGAAAGGCGTCTGGGCCGTAGCGTGGCGTAAGGCGTGGCATGGTGGGGCCTGCGCGAGATCGAGCAAAATTTGTTAACGCCTGGGAAGCTTTCCAGCGCATCAAAATGCCGGCGCGGAGCATTCGTCTCTGAACACTCCGCGCCGCGAGCATCGGGAGGCCGGGAAGAGTCATGTTCCCCCGGCCGCTGAGGAATCTAAAGCAACTTGCATTTTACCCGAGAAAGGGCGCTGCCCTCTCTCGGACTCTCACCCGCCAGGGATAATGATTTCCCTGTACCCACATTTCATTCACAGGCTGCTTTAATCTACCAGACCGTGCGTACCTTCACGCCCTGGCCGGACATGTACTGCTTAAGCTGCGGGATGGTGTATTCGCCGTAGTGCACGATGGAGGCGATGAGCGCGGCGGTGGCCTTGCCCTGGGTGACAGCCTCGACCATGTGCTGCGGGTTGCCAGCGCCGCCCGAGGCGATGACGGGGATGGTCACGGCTTCGCAGACCATGCGCGTCAGGGTCAGTTCGTAGCCGTCCTTGGTGCCGTCGGCATCGATGGAGTTGACGCACAACTCTCCGGCGCCCAGGGCTTCCACGGTTTTGGCCCAGTCGATGGCGTCCAGACCCATGCGCTTGCGCCCGCCGTGGATGACGATTTCATAGCCCGAGGGGATCTGCTCGCTCTTGTCGACCTTGAGCACATCCATGCCCACGACGATAGCCTGAGAACCAAAGGCCGCCGCGCCCTTGGAGATGATGTCCGGGTTCTTGACCGCGGCGGAGTTGACCGAGACTTTCTCGGCGCCGGCCAGGAGCACGGCGCGCATGTGCTCCACGGTGGAAATGCCGCCGCCCACGGAGAATGGGATGAATATCTGGCTGGCCACGCGATCCACCACGTCGAGCATGATGGAGCGGCCATCGGAGCTGGCCGTGATGTCGTAGAAAACGATCTCGTCGGCGCCCTGCTCGTAGTAGAGCCTGGCCGTTTCCACCGGGTCGCCGATGTCGACATTGCCCTTGAACTTGATGCCCTTGGTAAGCCTGCCGTCGCGTACGTCCAGGCAGGGGATGACGCGTTTACTGAGCATCTTGGGCCTCCTGGCAGTAGCGGTGGAAGTTTCGCAGCAGGGCCAGGCCTGGGCGGCCGCTCTTCTCCGGGTGGAACTGCACGGCCCACATGCCGCGTCGTCCGTGCACGGAGCAGAATTCCACGCCGTAAGTCGTGGTGGCCAGCACGTACTCGGAGCGTGGGCTGGGGAAGTAGGAGTGCACGAAGTAGAATTCGGCGTCGTCCGCAATGCCCTCGAAAAGCTCGCAGGGCGCCTTGCGCTGTACGGAATTCCAGCCCATGTGCGGCACACGGATGGGTTGGCCATCCTCATCGGTCAGGGCCGGATTGAACAAGACGCACTCGCCCGGAACAACGCCCATGGTGGCGGTATCGTTTTCCTGGCTGTAGTCCAGCAGGATCTGGCAGCCCACGCAAATGCCGAGCAGCGGCTTGCCCAGCTCGATTTGCGCGCGGAGCACTCGGTCCAGACCGGAGTTCGTCAGATTCTGCATGGCCTGCCCTGCAGCACCCACGCCAGGGAAGATGATGCCGCTGGCGCGCTCGATGACGGCGGGATCGCGGGTTATTTCGCCGGGTATGCCCAGGTGGCGCAAGGCCCTGAGCACCGAGGTCTGGTTGCCGGCTTCATAGTCGAGAATGGCCAACATGCTGCGGTCCTCCGGACAGGAAGGTTGGACGACGACTGAGGAAGTCCCTTAAAAGCATATCCGTCACGTCAAGACAAGCTCGAGGCGCGGGCCAGCTCCCGGAAAGAGGGTTGGAAAGCGCGGCGGGGTGCGCTATGAAACCGGGCTGGGACATTTTATCAGAATAATCCGCATCCGATTGGAGTGAGCAATGCATATCGTCACCGGCGGTGCCGGGTTCATCGGCAGCGCCATGGTCTGGAAGCTGAACCAGATGGGCATCGAGGACATTCTCGTCGTGGACAATCTGGCCGAGAGCGAGAAATGGAAGAATCTGGTCAACCTGACCTACCGCGACTACGTCCACAAGCAGGAGTTCCTCAAGCTCGTGCTGGGTGACGAGGATCTGCACGCCAAGGCCATCATTCACATGGGCGCTTGTTCCTCGACCACGGAGCGTGACGCCGACTACCTCATGGACAACAACTATCGCTATACGCAGGTCCTGTTGCGCTACGCGGCTGAGCGGAACATCCGCTTTATCAACGCCTCCAGCGCGGCGACCTATGGCGACGGCGCGCTCGGGTTTTCGGACGACCACGACACCACGTCCAGGCTCAAGCCGCTGAACATGTACGGCTACTCAAAGCAGCTCGTGGACATGTGGGCTCTGCGCGGCGGGCTCATGGACAAGATGGCCAGCCTCAAATTCTTCAATGTCTACGGCCCCAACGAGTATCACAAGGCGGACATGAAGAGCGTTATTTGCAAGGCCTTCGCGCAGATCGGCGACAGCGGCCCAACTGGCGGAAAAATGAAGCTTTTCAAGTCCTACAAGCCCGAATACCCCGACGGCGGTCAGATGCGCGATTTCATCTACGTCAAGGATTGCCTGGAGGTCATGGCCTGGCTGCTGGAGCATCCGGAGGTCAACGGCATCTTCAACGTGGGCACGGGCCAGGCCCGCACCTGGAACGATCTGGCCAGGGCAGTGTTCTCGGCCATGGATAGGGCGCCGGTCATCGAGTACATCGACATGCCCGAGATCCTGCGCGGCAAGTACCAGTACTTCACCGAAGCGCCCATGGAAAAGCTGCGCCGGGCCGGCTATGACAAGCCGTTCACCACGCTGGAGGATGGCGTGGCCGACTACGTGCGCAACTATCTGGCCAAGGACGATTCCTTCCTGGGCAATTAACAGCTTATCCGTTTTCGAACGCTTCCGGTGTTCCGTTTCCGTGCATTCCGCTTGTGCACGTTATCAAAGCCCAGCCGGAGAGCATTGCATATCAACTGAGAGAGGGCGCCGCCCTCTCTCAGACTCTCACCCGCCAGGGAAATGATTTCCCTGGACCCACATTTCATTTGCAAGCCGCTGTAGAGCAGATTGCGTTTCACTCCAAGTTTCCTTTCGATTGCCGGTTCTTGCCCCCTTGGCGCTGGCCTGATACGTCCCTGGCCGTATGTCCAAACATTTGTCCGAATCCGTGCTCGTGCTATGGGATGAATCGCATATCTGGGGCCTGCTCGCGTGGCGGGCTCTGAAAGCCTTGGGCGTGCCCGCCGTGCTGGCCGGGGCTGGAGAAATACCGGTGTTCCTGGAACAGCGTCCGCGCATGTTGCTGGTTCCCGGCGGCTGGGCGCGACGCAAGGCCGAGCACCTTGGTTCCGTGGGATTGGCGGCGGTGCGGCGCTATGTGACCGAGGGCGGGGCCTACCTGGGCTTCTGCGGCGGGGCCGGCCTGGCGCTCACAGCCGGCGGGCTGGACCTTTGTCCCTGGACGCGCAAGGGTTTCACGGACCGCATGCAGCACTTCGTCAGCGGCCACATGCACGTGCGCCTGGCCGACGAACGTTGCGAGCTCATGCCAGAGGGGCTGACCGAAGCCCCACTTCTGCCGGTATGGTGGCCGGCGCGCTTCAATCCCGCGCCAAATCCGGACGTAAGGGTTCTGGCGGCCTACGAAACCCCCGGTCCGGATCTCATGGTCGCGGATATCCCGCTGTCCAGCCTGCCGGAAGAAACGCTTGATGATTGGCAAAACATGTACGGCGTGCGCCTGTGGCCGCACTTCATGGCCGGCCAGCCCTGCGTGGTGGAAACCCGTCTGGGTCGGGGCCGCGCCGTGCTGTCCTACGCGCACCTGGAGACACCGGCTTCGGCCGAGGCCAACCGCTGGCTGGCCCATCTGCTGAGGGTGCTTGGCGGCCTGGAGGTCGCGAGAAGCCAGGTGCCCGCCTGGGACCTGGAGGGCTTGCCCGTGCGCTGGGACGATCCTGCCCTTGCGGAGGCATCCGGGCAGTTGTCCGACATCGTGCGCCTTGGCCAGGAACACTTCCTGCTCTTCTGGCGCAATCCCTGGCTGCTTGGCTGGCGGCGCGGCATACCGGGCGCGGGCATCAGCAGCCTTTACGCCCTTGTGCGCCAGATCCAAGCCTGTGAGCCCACGGACGTGGCCGCTGACTTCTGGCGGGCTCAAGCCACGGGCTTCACCGGCACGATGCGCCTGTTCCACCAGGGCCTGAGCGGCTACCTGCTGGCCGAGCGGCTGGCCATGACCTTGGCCTCGGCTCCCGACGCCGTGTGTCTGACCGGCCTCAAGCAGCAGCGCGCGGCCCTGTTCGGACCGCCGCCCGGCTCGGGCGGGCTGTACGGAAAGATGCTGCCCGTGCTGGAGGAACTGGCCCGCCTGGTACTGCCCTGCAAATAAGAATCGGGGAGGGCGTTGCCCTCCCCGAACCCCACCCACCAGGGAGCACGGCCCCCTGGACCCCTTATATTCGGAAATGTTGCCCGCTTCGCGCGGGATGGATTCCGGACGCTCGCTCAAGCGAAGATGACTCGATGTGAAGGAATGCCGAGCTTTGTCGGCATTCCTTCACACATCGCGGGTCCAGGGGGGCGTCACCCCTGGCGGGGTTTTCAAAGGGGCGGCGCCCCTTTGGCCGCCGGAGGCATCTTACTGATGCAGAATGCCGGAATCGACCTGCGAGGCCTTGGCCGTGCCCGTGAGCACCATGGCCGAGCGCAACTCGCCCGCGAGCTGATCCAGGTAGGCCGTAACGCCGTCCTGCAGGCCGCCCACGGCCGCCACGGCGAAGGGCCGGCCGATGAGCACTGCGTCCGCGCCCAGGGCCAGCATCTTGAGCACGTCCACGCCGTTGCGAACACCGCCGTCGGCCAGCACGACCATCTCGCCCTTGACCGCCGCGGCCACCTTGGGCAGCACATCGGCCACACCGGGCGTGAAGTCCAGCACCCGTCCGCCATGGTTGGAGACCACGATGCCCGCCGCACCCGCGTCGCGGGCCTTGCGCGCCTCGTCCGGGGTCATGATGCCCTTGAGGATGAACTGCATGGGGAAGCGGTCGATGATGTCGCGCAGCTTGGCGGATGACTTGGGACCCACAGGCCGACCCATCTTGGCCAGGGTCACCAGGCCGGCGGCATCCACGTCGATGCCGGCGATGCGCGCTCCCGCCTCGGCGGCCTTGCCCAATTTTTCGTAGAGCTCGGCATCCTCCCAGGGCTTGATGAAGGGGATGGCCTCGCCGCCCAGTTCGCGCAGGGCCTTCAGGCCCGCCTCGATGATGAAGGAGGGCACGCCGTCGCCGGAGCAGCCCAGGGTGCCGCGCACGCGGCAGCCGTGCAGCACCGCCGCGACATATTCCTCTTCGCTGCGCTTGCCGCCCATGTTGAAGGACACGCCGCCGATGGGCGCGGCGAGCACGGGCAGGGCCAGCTCCTTGCCCAGCACGGTCACGGACAGGTCAGGGGTCGCGGCGTCGTGCAACAGGCGCATGTCGAAGCGCACATCCGCCAGCGCCTGCACATTGGCCCGGAAGGACGCACCCGTGCCCAGGCCACCCATGCCCGGAACCTCGCCGGCGCACACTCGACCGTCGCATACGGGACAGACCCGACAGAATCCCTTCATCAACTCCCGCGCCGAGGCGCGCACTTCCTTCATCTCCATGCTGAATTCACTCCTTCTCAATTCGTCACTTGGGACCGCTCATTTGATAGTGCGGAGGCAGCGGCTCCTCGGCCTCTCCCTCCTCCATGGGCGTGTCGAACGCCCGCAGCTTGTCGGCTAGGGCTTGGACCCCGTTCTCAAGGCGGTCCATCGTTCGCTGTTGCGCGATGAGCGCCTCATTCAACTGCTCGATTGTCCTATCCTGGAGGGCCAAGGTGGTTTCGAGCCACTCCAGCCGTTCTTCGGTCGTCCTGGCCATACGTAATACCTCCTGGCTGCTTCCTCAGCGGGTTGGCCCATACTCTAACCGCCCAGCCCTCCGATGGCAAAGGGGATAGGCGATTCCATGGACCCGGCGCTCGCCGACCTTCCTTGCGTTTGGTTCCGGCGGATATAGCCCGAGTTTGCCTTTCTGCCCTGGGAATGCGTTTTGAATGAGGCCAGGTCAGATAATACTTTAGATGTTAAAATATGCGCATTAAATACGTTTATCCATTCTTCGTATCAAGCTTATGTAATTCGATAGGCTGTTATCAACATAAGCTATATGCAATGGCCGCAATTGTGTTTTGATTGCAGCAGAGGCTTTCGCCTATTGCATACAATGTGAAACGCCCCTCCATACGAAGCAGATTGACTATTCTTGATTATAGTGCCTAGATGGATCCATCATTACTGTAGATATAATAGTGGGCGTTATGGAAAGTCTGGCCTTGTTGCGGTTGATTGTCTAATCAACACAACAAATATTTAATGTTATTACATTGAATTGGGCTTAATAGTCAATTCGCCGCAAAGGAAACTTGGAGGGATGTCTATGTTCAAGAACCTGAACATCAAGAGCAAACTCAGTCTCGGGTTCGGCCTCGTGCTCGTTCTGACCTTAACAGTCGCGGTGATGGGCATGTATGGATTGTCCAGTGTTTCGGACAGAACCTCCAAGGTCCAAAGCGTCACTACCGCCATGTTGGAGATGGAAGACATTCAAGGCGTGGTCAAGGACTACATGAGCGCAGGGCGCGCGGAAGACAAAGCCGCCGCGGCCAAATCCATGCTGGAGTTGAAGCAGTTCGTGGCGCAATCCAAAGCGTCCTTCGCCGACATTGAGGATATCAAGGAATTGGATGAGGTGATCGCCTCGGTTGAAGCCTATGAGAAAGCCTTTGGCGAATACGCGGCGCTCAACGAGTCAACAGCCGAGCAATTCAAGGTCTGGTACGATGTAAACACGGAGTTCTTCGCCATAGGCGCGGAGGTGCGCGACAAACTGGTGGCTCCGGCCCTGCAGCGCGCGGGCGACAACGCGCGCGAGATAATCCAGTGGACAAGCATCAGTGACAGCTTCAACCAGGACGTCTCGCGCAGCTATCTGCTCATGCGCATCTCCGCGATTTATTTTATCATGAGGAAATCGGACGCGACATGGGCCGATTTCCAAAGGGATCTCACGGCGCAGATCGAAGGCATCAAAAGGTGGAGAGCCAAGGGGGCGGGGGTGCCGCAGGTTCAGGCGCTCGCCGACAAGCTCGACAAGGCCGTCGAGCGATACGCCGCCGCCGGCGCCAAATTTCGTGAGAACGTTCTTCGGCAGGAAGAGGCCCGCAAACAGATGGTCGCGAATGCCGGGAAGCTCAATGAGAAGGGCGAGGCGCTGCTGCTAGGGCAGGAGCAGAAGATGCAAGCCCAGATTTCCACCTCCAATACGGCCATCGTGGCTGGGACGGCCGTCGCTCTGCTGCTTGGCATCATCGCTGCGTTGCTTATCGTGCGCAGCATCATCGGCCCTGTGAACCAGGGCGTGGAGTTCGCCAAAAAGCTCGCTGGCGGTGATTTCACAACCAAGCTCAGCGTTACCCAGCGCGACGAGATGGGCATGCTCTCCTTGGCCCTGAATGGCATGGTCGAGAAGCTCCGCGAGATCGTGACCGAGGTACGCGGCGCGGCTGATAACGTGGCCTCGGGCAGCGAGGAACTCTCCTCGACCTCGGAAAGCATGTCCCAGGGCGCGACCGAGCAGGCCGCCAGCGTGGAGGAAGTCTCCTCCAGCATGGAAGAGATGGCAGCCAACATCCATCAGAACGCGGACAATGCCCGCCAGACCGAAGCGATCGCGATCAAGACCGCCACTGATGCCCGCGAGGGCGGCGAAGCCGTGGGGCAGACCGTACGCGCCATGAAAGAAATCGCCGATAAGATTTCCATCATTGAAGAGATTGCCCGTCAGACCAACCTGCTCGCGCTGAATGCCGCCATTGAAGCCGCCCGTGCGGGTGAGCACGGCAAGGGTTTCGCGGTGGTCGCGGCCGAAGTGCGCAAGCTCGCCGAGCGAAGCGGCACTGCCGCCGGCGAAATCAGCGACTTGTCGAGCACGAGCGTGCAGGTGGCCGAGAAGGCTGGTGAGATGCTCAGGCGAATCGTGCCGGATATCCAGAAGACCGCGGAGCTTGTGCAGGAGATCGCCGCCGCCAGCCAGGAGCAGAGCTCGGGCGCGGAACAGATCAACAAGGCCTTGCAGCAGTTGGATTCGGTTGTGCAGCAGAACGCCTCGGCAGCCGAGGAAACGGCTTCCACGAGCGAAGAGCTTTCCAGTCAAGCCGAACAGCTTCAGCAAAGCATCGCCTTCTTCAGGCTCGACAATGTCAGTGGCAGCGGCGCGAGACGTGCGTCCGCCCTGTCCAGCCCTGCCAGGAACTTCAAGCCCTTACAGCATCCGGCGACGACCAAGCCCAGCTCGTCCGGCACCATCCAGCTACGCATGAAGGATATGCAGGTGTCGCGTGATGAACACGGTAACGAGGATCTGGAATTCGAGAAATTCTAGGTATTTGCCGAGGTGGACCGAGGCGGGCCACGGCGGAAAGAAGCACGCTGGTAAGATTTGACGCAAAGGCTGCCTAAGGCAAGCATGGAACTGGAGAGGAGTGCGCCGTGTTGATCGGCTCGCTCCTCTCCTTTGCTTCAGGGCAACCTGCCGATGAAGTGCGCTGACTTGGTCGGCCCGCCGGATGCGGGCCGAAGCCGCCAGCAAATGGCGCGGGGTCCAGGGGGCCTCGCTCCCTGGCGGGTGGGGGCTGGGGGGAGGGCGGAGCCCTTCCCCAGGATATTGGCAGATGGCCGCTCGTGGTGTAAAGGCATGGAATTCGACCCGACCCTTACGCGCTCCTTTGTGGGCGCGACGTCATTTCCGGCCCCGCCATTCACGCATGGGGCCGTTTCACGAGGAGAGACGCATATGACCGCGAAGACCCTGGCCAAGGGCTACGAGCCCCAGGAAGTCGAGGCCCGCTGGCGCGATAAGTGGGAAGCCGAGCGCACGTTCAGCCCGGATCTGGACGCCCCTGGAGAGCCCTATTCCATCGTCATACCGCCGCCCAACGTCACCGGCGCCCTGCATATCGGCCACGCCCTGAATATCACCTTGCAGGATGTGCTGTGCCGCTATCAGCGCCAGAAGGGACGCAAGGTGCTGTGGGTGCCGGGCACGGACCATGCCGGCATCGCCACCCAGAACGTGGTGGAGCGCCGGCTGCTGGGCGAAAGCAAGACCCGTGACGACCTGGGCCGCGAGCAGTTCGTGGAGAAAGTTTGGGAGTGGAAACAGGAATACGAGAGCCGCATCCACAACCAGATCAAGCGCATCGGCGCGTCCGTGGACTGGACGCGCGCCCGCTTTACCATGGACGAGGGCCTGTCGCGCGCCGTGCGCGAGGTCTTCGTGAGCCTGTACGAGCAGGGGCTCATCTACCGCGGCGAGTACATCATCAACTGGTGCTCGCGCTGCCACACGGCCCTGGCCGACGATGAAGTCGAGTACGTTCCGCGCACCACGACCCTGACCACGATAAAGTACCCGCTGGCCGACGGCTCGGGCTCCCTGACCGTGGCCACGGTGCGGCCCGAAACCCTGCTCGGCGACGCGGCCGTGGCCGTGCATCCGGACGACGAGCGTTACCAGCAGTTCATCGGCAAGAACGTGCTGCTGCCCATCGCCGAGCGCGAGATTCCGGTCATCGCCGACAAGTATGTGGACATGGAGTTCGGCACGGGCTGCCTGAAGATCACCCCGGCCCATGACATGAACGACTGGGAGATTGGCCGCAAGCACGAGCTGCCGATGCTCAAGGTCATCGACGACGCAGGGCGCATGAACGAGAACTCGCCCGAGCGCTTCGTGGGCATGACGGCCGAGGAGTGCCGCACGGCCATCGTCGAGGAGCTCAAGGCCAAGGGTCTGCTGGAGGCCGAGACGGACTACGACCATAACGTGACGGCCTGCTACCGCTGCAAGACCACGGTGGAGCCCAACGTTTCCAAGCAGTGGTTCGTGGCGGTCAAGCCCCTGGCGGCCAAGGCTCGCGCGGCCGTGGAGCTCGGCAATACGAAGATCTTCCCCGAGGCCTGGGCCAAGACCTATTTCGACTGGCTGGATAATATCCGCGACTGGTGCATCTCGCGCCAGCTCTGGTGGGGCCACCGCATCCCGGTCTGGTACTGCCAGGGCTGCTACAAGCAGTTCGCCTCGCGCACGGACATGGATGAATGCCCGGAATGCGGCAGCGGCCTCATGCAGGACGAGGACGTGCTGGACACCTGGTTCTCCTCGGCCCTTTGGCCGTTCTCGACCTTGGGCTGGCCCGACAAGACCCGCGAGCTGGGGCTGTTCTATCCCACTTCGGTGCTCGTCACGGGCTTCGACATCCTGTTCTTCTGGGTCGCGCGCATGATGATGATGGGCCTGCACTTCCAGGAGCAGGTGCCCTTCCATCACGTGTACCTGCATGCCCTGGTGCGCGACGAGGAAGGCAAGAAGATGTCCAAGTCCACGGGCAACGTCATCGACCCGCTGGACATGGTCGAGAAGTACGGCTGCGACTCCCTGCGCTTCACGCTGACCAGCTTCGCGGCCATGGGCCGGGACATCAAGCTGTCCGAGGCGCGCATCGAGGGCTACCGCCATTTCGTGAACAAGCTGTGGAACGCCGCGCGCTTCACGCTCATGAACCTGGAGGAGTGGGCTCCGCAAGCGCCGCAAGAGCGCGAGGCCGCCCTCAAGGCGACTCCGTCGAGCGGCAGCCTGCACAACCAATGGATTCTCAGCCGCCTGGAGCAGGTCAAGACCGAGGTGGACGCCGCCATCCAGGGCTACGCCTTCAACGATTACGCGCAGACCTTGTACGCCTTTGTCTGGCGCGAGTTCTGCGACTGGTACCTGGAGATGGCCAAGTCCGACCTGACCGGCGACGACGCGGCGCGCAAGGCCGAAACGCAATTGGTCCTGTGGACGACGCTATCCGAGATCCTGGTGCTGCTGCATCCGGTCACGCCTTTCGTGACCCAGGAGATCTGGCAGCACCTGCCGGCCACGACGGGGGACGACATCGCGGCCATGCCCTATCCGGGGGCGCGGCCGGAATGCGTGCGTCCGGATATCGAGTCGGCCATGAGCCTGCTGCAGGAGTCCATCGTGGCCGTGCGCAACATCCGCGGCGAACTGAACATCGCGCCGTCCAAGGACCTGTCCGTCATGGTCCGTCCCGCCTCGGAGCAGCATGCGGCCACGCTCACGGCCAACGCGGAATTCATGCGCCGCCTGGCCCGGGTGACGTCACTGGAGGTCGGCGCGCACGTCGCGCCTCCCAAGGCCTCGGCCTCGCAGGTCGTGCAGGGCAGCGAGCTGTTCGTGCCGCTGGCCGGAGCCGTGGACTTCGAGGCCGAGCTGGCCCGCCTGGACAAGGAGATCGCCAAGTCCTCCAAAGACGTGGAGGTCGTCAGCCGCAAGCTGGCCAACAAGGACTTCGTGGCCAAAGCGCCCCAGGACGTGGTGGAAAAAGAGAAGGAGAAGCTCGCCGCCGCCAAGGAGCGCCAGGACAAGCTCGGCAAGCTCCAGGAACGGCTGCGCGGCGTCATGAGCTAAAGCGTGGCTGATTACTGATCAGACCCCCGTCGGACAATGTCCGGCGGGGGTTTTTTCGTTTATCAGCGCCCGTCCATATCCGAGCGCCTTACCTGCTTTCCAGGCTCTGACCTACCCGTCATCGAGATGATCGCGAGATGACCGCGGAGCATCATTTCGATTCGCCATGGCGCATGAGTGTATGGCGCATGTCCCGACTGCTTCCCTAGAACTAAAGTTCTACATCTGGAGCAGTAAAAACAATCTTTAGTACAATTGTTCGGAGAGCATGCCCACGCATATACAATCAGCAAGAATCTCTAAAGCCGCCCATGGGGGGCAGGCGAGGGAAATCGAAAATGTTGGGCGAGGTAGTAGGCAGGAACGCAGCCACGATCAAGCGGGCGGTTTTAGCAATTGCGCCAAGAGTATGCGGAAGAAATGTTTTTAACCGGCAGGGCCGCTAACGACCATGGCCCTGTTCTTTAGGCGGGAGATCAGCATGCAGCGGACAATTGTTCTACTGGCCATCTTTTGGAGCGGCTACATTTCGGTATTGCCGGCATGTCCGGCATGGGCGGCGGAATTGGAAGACCAGCTCATCATCAATGATGTGTACACGCGTGTCGGCCAGGATTTCTATCAAAGGTTCTGTAGAGTCTGGAATTCGTTTCAAGGAATTCCCATCAGCGACATTGTCATCACGGAGGAGTCTAGCGGACGCGCTATGAGCAAGCTGCAGGTGCTGGTGGGCGGATCAGTAGCCTACGTCGGAATGATCAGCCAGAGGGGGTCGGATGTGCGCGCGGAAGTCGACCGAGCCGTGGCACTTTCCTTCCGCCATGTTGTCCAAAACATAACGGGCGCTGAAGAAGTCGCGCCCGAACTTTCCGGCACCGGCATCTAGCATCGTGGGAGGTGCGTTCATGAGGACGATATTTGTTGTTTCGTTGCTGTGCATGGCCCTGGCTGCGATGCCGAGTACCGCATCCGCCACCGAGCTGGTCTTCGGTTTCACCAATCCCAGCTTCGGGGGGGATCCCATGATCGGCAATTTCCTGCTCAACAAGGCTGATTCCCAGAAGCGCTTCGCCGAGGACGAATATGAGGAAGACCCTCTCAGCGACTTTGAGGATGGCCTGAACAGGAGGGTGCTTGGCCTTATTGCGGACAAGATCGTGCAGGACGCCTTTGGCGACGAAGGCAACCTCTCCAATGGGACCTATACCATCGGCAGTTATGTCATTTCCATCGACAACAACGGCAAGGTGATCAAGGTCGCGGTGACGGATAGCCTGAGCGGCGACAGCACGGTGGTCGAGGTCCCGGTTTTCTAGGTGACCTTCCGGTTGCACACTCCACAGTTCAGTCCGAGGCAAGAATGCGAAATATTCTTCTCAGGCCGACCCTGGCCTACGCTGCGCTCGCCCTCCTGCTCACTGCTTGCGTAGGGCCGAACGCCAGGACCTTCAGCGCGCCCTCCCTGGGCTACAAGACCCTTACCCAACGTGAGCTTGCAGGGCTGCCCGAGCCCAAGGACAAGATCATTGTCGCGGTCTACAGCTTCAGGGACCAGACCGGGCAGTACAAATTCCAGGAGAACGTATCCAGCTTCTCCACGGCCGTGACCCAGGGAGCCACGGCCATGCTCATCGACGCCTTGCGGGATTCGGGTTGGTTCGTTCCGGTGGAGCGCGAGTCCTTCAACAACCTGATCACCGAGCGCAAGATTATCCGGGCCAACATAGGCAAGGATACGGAACTGCCAGAGCTGCTGCACGCGCCGCTCATGCTCGACGGCGGCATCGTGGCCTACGAGACGAACCTGACCTCCGCTGGACTCGGCGCTGAGTACCATGGCATCGGCGGCTCCTCGCAATACCGCAAGGATCAGGTCACGCTCTATTTGCGGGCCTCGGACGTGCTCAGCGGGGCCATCGTGCAGTCCGTGTCCACCTCTAAGTCAGTACTTTCCGCCGAGGTGAAGGTGGGCGTGTTCCGCTACGTCGAAATCGACCGCCTGCTGGAGATCGAGGCCGGCCTCTCCACCAACGAGCCGCCGCAAATGTGCGTCATGGAGGCAGTGCAGAAGGCGGTCGTTAGCCTGATCATCGAAGGCATCCTGGACGGGCTATGGGATCTGAAGGATCCGGCGGACATGAATTCTCCAGTCATCAAGGCCTACCTGTCCGAGAAGAACGGGGACGTGAACCGCGAGAGGTCCACCTATCTGCTGCAGCGTTCGCGCAGCGCGCTGGAACGCAAGGAGTGGAACAGGGCCATCGAAAGCTCCAACGAGGGTTTGGGTCTGGACCCATACAACGACGCCTTGTACGCCGCCCGCTCCGAAGCCTACGCCCAGACGGACAGGTTGGATCGGGCCATGAAGGATGCCGAATGGGCAATCACGCTCAATCAAAACAACGGCCTGGCCTACAACAACCGCGGTTACGTCTACGAGCGGAATGGAGATTACCGGCTGGCCTTGCTGGACTACCGCAAGAGTTGTTCATTGGGTTACGACGTGGGTTGCGCCAACAGCAAACGACTCGAGGCCACCAAGCCCGAGCTGGTGAGGTAGGGCCATGCGCAGGACGGCTTCATGCGGGTCTGGGCCCGGCATGTGGGCCGCTCTGTTGGGCTTGTTGCTTTTATTGGCTGTATGCGCCTGGGCCGAAGGCCAGGAGGAGGACGTTTTGCAAGGCAAGCTGGTTTCCACGACGCAAAATGGCCTGCTGCATGTGCAGGCCGTATGCGTCTCCAAGCTGCAAGGCCGGGTGAGTTACGAGCTGCAGGTCTGCAAGCGCGGGGCGGGGGGGGTGGCCAGCAGCCGCCAAGCCGGCGCCAAGCTTGCGTTGGTGGGCGAAACTCCGCTGGCCGACCTGCGCTTGTCCGTTGGGAGCAAGGACGTGCTTTCGGTGGTCCTGCGGCTCAGAATGGATGGGCATGTCGCTTCCGCCGAGCTGATTCATCCCTGACTCAGCTCGGCTTGACTTGGCGCTGGTCGTGACCCGGCCATAGACTTTTCAACAACCTGCCAGGGGCAGTCGACAGTCAAGGCGGATGCCGCGTTCATCCACCAGGGCGCGATAAGGCCAGGCCTCCACGCCGCGGCTCAAGGCCTCGCGGAAGAGGGCTGCGTAGTTCGGGTCGATGAAGTCCGCCGGCGCGAAGCGCTCGGCGCAGGCCATGGGCACGAAGTAGAAGACAGCGGTCCGCAGGCCCTGGGTGGCCAGGGCCATGAGTTCGCGCAGGTGCTTTTGCCCGCGTTCGGTCACGGCGTCGGGAAAACAGGCCGTGCCGCAGAATTCCAGGGTCACGTTTTTAGCCTCGACCCATATGTCGCCGCCAGGGCCTGAGAGCAGGGCGTCCAGGCGGCTGTCTCCGACCTTGGCCTCGGCCCGGAAGCTCGTCGTTCCTGCAGCCTCGGGCAGCAGTCCGGCCTGCCATGCAGCGCGGAGCGTTCTGTTGGGGGCCAGGGTATTCACACAGATCCAGGAACCGTCGCAGTGAAGCGCCTCCAGCGTCCATTCCAGCTTCCGGCCCGGACCCGCGGCCGGGGAAATCAGGGCCGGGCTGCCGGGACGCAACAGGCCGAGCATGGAACCGGAATTGTTGGTGTGCGTCCAGACCTCGCGGCCGTTCAGGGACACAAGGGCCAGGAAGCGTTTCTCGCGGCGCAGGAACACGGCCCGCGTCGTGCCGGGAGGGAAGGGCAGGAGGATGTCTTGCATGTACGCTTGTCGGACGGGTGGCAGGCCTGGGCCTTATACAGGCTGATTTTCGTCGCCGCCCTCACCGAAGAGCCGCATGCCGTAGCCTGGATGGAGCCGGCGTTGCGACTTGGGCACGGGCTTGGCTTGAGGCCAATGGCCGGGTTGCGGCCCGGCGCCTTCGCTGGCGATGGCGGACGGCTGCGTGTCGGCCATGACCGGCCGCACGCGCAGATCCACGCCTGGCAAGCTTGCGCTGAACTCGATGGCGATGTTATTAGGGTCGAAGGAGTACACGGAGTGGATGAACCCGTGGTCCACGACCTCGGAAGCCCAGAAGCCGGCCGCCTCCAGCCGGGCCTTGATCTCCCATAGGTCCTCCTGTCCGCTCACGCCGATGGACACATGGTCGAAGGCGATCCGGCCCTTGACCGGCGCGCCGTGATCCTTGTCGGGAGCGGGCTCGGCCCCGGTCCATTCGAAGAAGGCCAGCATGTCCTGCGCGGATATCTCGAAGAAGTAGTGGCGATACCCTGGATGACCAAGCCCGGCCACCAGACGCATGCCGAGCAGGTCACGCCAGAAGCGGATTGTAGCGTCCATATGTCCGGTAACCATGGCCAGGTGGTTGATGCCGGTATAGCTGACCACGCTTCCCCCTGATCTTGTCTGACTTGGCCGCGCTATCGCTTGTCTACCCCATGGCTCCGTAGCGTCCGCCGGGGCGACCAAAGCCGCGCTTTCCTTGACAGGCGCTGCTTTATCCTCTACGCACCTTCAAATTAATGGTCAACGCATTGTGCAACACGGGGCGGGGAAATTCACCAAAGCACTACCCCTGAGCATGTTGAGCAAGTGACGCTCCAAGCAGCTATATTTGCTGCAGATGACTTGCCGAGAAGGGCCGTGGCGTACCCTTGACCTTGTCGGCGAGCGCAACCGCCTTCAGGCCGGCGCGGGCGCTCATGTGAATTTTGACACACGCCGGCCAGGAATACATACATGCAGCTTTCAGTATTTATCCAAGAGAACAAGGCAGCCGTGGTCGAAAAGTGGTTCGACCATCTGCTATCCTCCTTTCCCCCTGAAACGCAGAAGATCTGGAAGAAGAACAAGGACCGCTTCACCAATCCCGTGTGCCACATCTTCCATGCTTCGCTGGAAGGCATGGTGGAAGGTCTTGTGTCCTGGCAGGACGCCGAGGCTCTGGCCAGGCCGTTGAGCGACCTGCTCAAGGTGCGGGCCGTGCAGGATGTGGCGCCGAGCAAGTCCCTGTCCTTCATTTTCGGGTTCAAGAAGGTTCTGCGCGAGATGTTTGGCGGTCAGGCCGATGCCGGGGAGCTGGGCGTATTCGATACGCGCGTGGACAACCTGGTGCTCATGGCCTTCGATCTCTATACGAAGAATCGCGAGCAGGTCTTCTGCATGCGTATCGATGAATTCAAGCACGCGCATCACATGGCCTTTCGGAAGGCCGGCATCATATGCGAGTCCCCTCGTCAGGCGCTGGGCCTCGAGGACCGCAACGTCAATGCACAGGGCAAGTGAGGTAGGGCAGAATGAACGCGTTTTACACACTCTTTCTGGTCTTGGCGCTCATGTTGATCGCCATCTTCGGAGTGGGGGCAGCGCACCTGAACGGTCTGTTCGGTGTCTGGCTTCCCTATGCCGCGGCGGCGGTCTTCATCGGCGGCTTCTGCTGGCGGGTGTACAAGTGGGCCACGATCCCGGTCCCCTTCCGCATCCCGACCACGGCCGGGCAGCAGAAGTCCTTCGATTGGATTGAGAGCAATCCGATCGACAACCCTTCGACGACCCGCGGCACATGGCTGCGCATGATGGGCGAGGTTTTCCTGTTCCGGACCCTGTTCCGCAACACGCAGACCAAGCTGTACTACGAGCCGGGTCAGGAGCCCAAGGTGGCCTACTTCTCCCAGAAGTGGCTGTGGCTCTTCGCCATCATGTTCCACTATTCCTTCCTGATCATCGTCGTGCGGCACTTGCGCTTCTTCACCGACCCGGTTCCGTTCCTGGTCAACGTCACGGAGCAGCTCGACGGCATCGTGCAGATGTTCCAGCCCAACTTCTACATGACCGACGCCATGATCGTGCTGGGCGTGGGCTACCTGTTCATCCGCCGGCTGACGCGCGCTCAGATACGCTATCTGTCCCTGGCCGCCGACTTTTTCCCGCTCTTCCTCATCCTGGGCATTGCGTTGTCCGGCATCTACATGCGCTACATCGACCGTGTGGACGTGGCTACGATCAAGCAGCTTACCATGGGCTTGGCTACCTTCCACCCCGTGGTGCCCGAAGGCATCGCCATGTCATTCTATGTGCACCTGTTCCTGGTCTGTGCGCTGCTTTTCTACTTCCCCTTCTCCAAGCTCATGCACATGGGCGGCATCTTCCTTTCGCCCACGCGCAACATGGCCAATAACAACCGCTTCGTGCACCACGAGAATCCCTGGAATCCCCGCATCCCGCCGCATTCCTACGCGGCCTACGAGGACGACTTCCGGGAGCCCATGGCCGAGGCGGGTCTGCCCCTGGATAAGCCCCTGGAGCAGGGTGCCGGCGAATAGTCGCCACATATTTCACGCCAAGGAGAGTAGGGAATGGCTGCCAAAGTCATCGATAAAAAAGACTTGCTCACAAGCATAGATTACGAGCATCTGCCGAAGACCGGCGTGTTCGACACGCCCATTGATTTCCGTCCGGGCACATGGTGCTATCCGGCCAAGCCAGAGATTCTCGAGAAGCTGCACTTCCCCAACCCGCGCGTCTGGTCGCCCGCGGACGTGGACTGGAAGCTGCCCGAGAACTGGAAGGAGATCGTGCACAACGGCTTCAAGGAACGCCTTGAGAAGTACCGCTCCTTCAAGGTCTTCCTGGACATCTGTGTGCGCTGTGGCGCCTGTGCCGACAAGTGCCACTACTACATCGGCTCGGGCGATCCCAAGAACATGCCCGTGCTGCGCGCCGAATTGCTGCGCTCCATCTACCGCAACGACTTCACCATGGCCGGCAAGATCCTGGGCAAGCTCAACGGCGCCCGCGTCATGGAAGAGGACGTGCTCAAGGAGTGGTTCCTCTACTTCTATCAGTGCTCCGAGTGCCGCCGCTGCTCGCTGTATTGCCCCTACGGCATCGATACGGCCGAGATCACCATGATGGCCCGCGAGCTGCTGCAGCTGGTCGGCGTTAACATCAACTGGATCATGGAGCCGGTTTCCAACTGCAACCGCACCGGCAACCACTTGGGCATCCAGCCGCACGCCTTCAAGGAAATCGTCGAGTTCATGTGCGACGATATCGAGGAATACACGGGCGTTCGCGTCAATCCTCCGCTTAACGAGAAGGGTCACGAAGTCCTGTTCGTCACGCCCTCGGGCGATGCCTTCGCCGATCCCGGCATCTACACGTTCATGGGCTACCTGCTGCTGTTCCACCACATCGGGCTGGACTACACCTTGTCCACATACGCATCCGAGGGTGGCAACTTCGGTCTGTTCACGAACTCCGACACGATGCAGAAGCTCAACGGCAAGATGTACGCCGAGGCCAACCGCCTGGGCGCCAAGTGGATCCTCGGCGGCGAGTGCGGCCACATGTGGCGCGTCGTGAACCAGTACATGGACACGATGAACGGCTACATGCAAGGCCCACAGATGACCGTGCCCAGGAATCCCATTACCGGCACGGTGTTCAACAACGCCGCGGCCACCAAGATGGTGCACATCGCCGAGTTTACCGCCGACCTCATCAAGCACGGCAAGCTCAAGCTGAACCCGTCGCGCAACGACCATATCAAGACCACCTACCATGATTCGTGCAACCCGGCCCGCGGCATGGGCCTGCTCGAAGAGCCGCGTTACGTGCTCAAGAACGTGTGCAACAACTTCTACGAGATGCCGCCCCAGACCATCCGTGAGCAGACCTTCTGCTGCGCCGGCGGCTCGGGACTGAACAACGACGAGTTCATGGAAATGCGCATGCGCGGCGGTCTGCCTCGCGGCAACGCCCTGCGCTATGTGGTTGACAAGCACGGCGTGAACAACATGGCCTGCGTCTGCGCCATCGACCGCGCGACCCTGATCCCGCTGGCCGATTACTGGGCTCCTGGCGTGAAGATCAGCGGTCTGCACGAGCTCGTGGCCAACGCCCTCGAAATGGAAGGTCAGAACGAGCGGGAATACAACCTGCGCGGCGAGGCCTTCGCTGATCTCATGGAGGAGGCTGAGTAATGTACGACGCGAGCAAAGTACTCATCGGACTGGGCGTGTTCGTCGCTCTGTTCGCCTACCCGTTCTACAATAATCTCGGCCAAGCCTATGAGGAGCCCAAGCTCCAGAAGGTCGAAAAGTCCAAGGGCGAAGTGTGTGTCGAGGACGCCAAGTGGATGCGCGCCAACCACATGCAGGTGCTCAACGACTGGCGCAACGAGGTCGTGCGCTACGGCAACCGTCTGTACACCAGCTCCCTGAACGGCAAGCAGTACGAGATGAGCCTGCAGAACACCTGCATGTCCTGCCATGTCTCCAAGGCCGAGTTCTGCGACAAATGCCACAACAACGCCTCGGTGAACCCCTACTGCTGGGATTGCCATGTTCCGCCCAAGGAGCAGCCCGCGGCAAGCGCCGAGACCGCCCAGCCCGCGCAGGAGAACACCCATGAATAACAGCAGAAGAAGCTTTCTGAAATACGCCGGCGTTGCCGCTGCGGCCGTGGCCGCCACCCCGGTGGTGCGGGCCGTGGCTTCCTCCGGCGGAGCCGCCCACGGCCCCGAGGTCGGCAAGCTGCCGACCCAGAAGATCGCCGGCCGCTGGGCCATGGTCGTGGACACCCGCAAGCTGGTCAAGGAAGCTGATTTCGAGCCGCTCATCGAGGCTTGCCATAAGGTGCACAACGTGCCCCACTTGCCTGACGAGAAGCGGGAAGAAGAGATCAAGTGGATCTGGACCGACGAGTTCGAGCACACGTTCCCGGAGTTCATGTCCCGTTGGCCCAAGGGCCGCGTGCCCACGACCCTGAACAAGCCCTACCTGCTGCTGTGCAACCACTGTGAGTACCCCCCGTGCGTGCGGGTCTGCCCGACCAAGGCGACCTTCCAGCGCGCGGACGGCATCGTGCTCATGGACTTCCACCGCTGCATCGGCTGCCGCTACTGCATGGCCGGCTGTCCCTACGGCGCGCGCAGCTTCAACTTCTCCGACCCGCGTGCCTACCTCCCCGAGGAGGAGATCAACATGGAGTTCCCCACGCGCGTGCAAGGCGTGGTGGAGAAGTGCAACTTCTGCGCGGAGCGTTTGGCCAAGGGTCTGCGCCCGGCTTGCGTTGAGGCCTCAAAGGGCGCGTTGCTCTTCGGCGACCTGGACGATCCGTCCTCCGAAGTCAGCAGGGCGGTGCGCAACAACTTCGTCATCCGCCGCAAGCCTGAACTCGGCACGCAGCCCAACGTCTACTACATCGTGTAAGGGGATACGCCATGCTTGAGACCGCACTGAAAGGTTCGCCGCGCTACTGGGGCTGGCTGGGTATCCTGCTGGCCGTCATGGGTATCGGCGGCGCCATGTACATGTGGCAGTTCACCGTGGGCCTGACCGTCACCGGCTTGAGCAGGGACGTGTCCTGGGGCTTCTACATCGCCCAGTTCACCTACCTGGTCGGCGTGGCCGCGGCCGGCGTGATGGTTGTGCTGCCTTACTACTTCCATCACTACAAGGACTTCAAGAAGCTGATCATCCTGGCCGAGTTCCAGGCCGTCGCCGCAGTCATCATGTGCCTCGGCTTCATCGTGGTCGACCTGGGCCAACCCACGCGCATGCTCAACGTGCTGCGCTATCCGACGCCCAACTCCATCCTGTTCTGGGACATGGTCGTGCTCAACGGCTACCTGCTGCTGAACATCGTCATCGGCTGGGTCAGCCTGCAGCACGAGCGCAACCACGTGGAGCCGCCCAAGTGGGTCAAGCCCCTCGTGTACACTTCCATCATCTGGGCCTTCTCCATCCATACGGTGACGGCTTTCCTTTACCAGGGCCTTCCGGGCCGGCACTACTGGCTGACCGCCATCCTGGCCGCCCGCTTCCTGGCTTCGGCCTTCTGCTCCGGTCCTGCCATCCTGTTGCTGGTGGCCATGCTCGTGCGCAAGGTGTCCGATTACGATGTCGGCGACAAGGCCATCAAGGCCCTGGCCAAGATCGTGACCTACGCCATGGCCGTGAACGTGTTCTTCTTCCTGCTCGAACTGTTCACCGCCGCGTACTCAAACATCCCCGGCCACATGCACTCCTTCGAGTTCCTGTTCGCCGGTCACGACGGCCACATGTCGTACGTGTCCTACTTGATGTGGGTAGCCGCCATACTGGCCATCGCCAGCCTGGCGCTGCTCATCCCGCCCAAGTTCCGGGACAACATGAAGCTGCTGCCCTGGTCCCTGGCCATCCTCATCGCGGCCAGCTGGATCGACAAGGGTCTCGGCCTGCTTATCGGCGGCTTCACGCCCAATGCGTTCGAGGGTGTCACCCCGTACGCGCCCACTCTGCCGGAGATCATGATCTCCCTGACAGTCTACGCCATGGGCATCTTCGTGCTGACCATCCTGTACAAGGTCGCCGTGTCCGTGAAGAGGGAAGTCGCTTAGCTTCCTTCGGCCTTTCCCGCATTCACACGGCCGCTCCGCAAGGGGCGGCCGTTTTTTTATGTGGCAGGGCATTGTCAATAGAAATAGAGCGGCTGGCTTGCACCAACCAATCTATTTTTGATTCCAGGCCGGGAGGAGAGGATTTGAACCTCCGGCCTCTTAACCCATGCAACATCACGTGATGTAAGTATTATGATTGCAGGGTTTGCTCAAATACCTACGGCAAGGCAGGCGCCATGTTTACGGCATTTGATCAGCTCGATGCCGTAGGGCCCGCTAAAAGGGCAGTACCACCCTTCATGGCTTTGGACTTGCCCAGGTATAATACTAATGCTGATAGGCGCAAAACTTGTTCGCGTAGCCGACCTGCTTGATGCTGAAAACTTTGCTGGACTTGGTGGCCTTCTGATCGACATGGACGGAGTTCAGCAGGCCGCACTGGGAGATCTCAGCTTTGTTGAACACGTGGTCGCCTGCGATGTCCTGCTCAACGCTGGACATGTTGAACGCACCGTGTTGCACGATATCAACATAGTTGCCCTCAAGGTTGCCGTGGCCATGATCATAGGCAAAAGCAGCGGCGGCCAGGGAGATTGTCATGGCTATGGCCAGGGTGATGCACTTCAGCTTCATCATTGTCATTGCACCTCGTTCGTTTCCAGTTCCATTTTGCGTTGCTCGACCTGCGTGCCGGACTCCACTCGTTCGGCATTATCCCGGGCTAATGCCGGCATTAAATGTATCCAGTGCAACCTTACCACCGAGTATATAGATACGGTCCTTGCCCGAGCGCGCGTGAAAGGTGATCCTTCCTTCAGACACGGGCCGTGTCTATCCAAGGCTTTCCGCCTATTATATATATTGATCCGGTGACGGCGACCTCGGACCTCCCTCTTCGGTAGACCTTGTACCAGTCAGATCGGACGATGCGGTCTGGCGGTAGGCATGCTCGTTGTCGTTGTCTTGCCGAGCCTTGCGATCACCTTCGTCAATCGCCATGGCTCCCTCGTGATCGCTAATATGTTTTTAGGTTCGTCAGGCCCTCTTAACAATTGTCCAAAGGATTGCTTTTTATTCTTCTGACATGGACCTTTGGTAGTATTGCAGACCAGCATTTCATCGAACAGCCTTGCAGTGTCATATTAAGCGTTCATGGATACGACTTAACGTCAATCTCATTCATCACATTTTGCGAAAAACTGTCTATACGCACTGCTCCACAAGAAAATGCAGGTCAGAACAAGCATGATCTGGTGTGAAGGACAGGTGGTGTCATGGCGAGTAGCGATCCTGTGGCGTTCTATCGTTTCGAAGATGCGATCACTTGTGTTGCGCTGCCTATAGTATTCCATGTTATAAGCCTGCAGATGCGGCGCTTTCGGCGTGAGGTAAGGGTTGCCTTGGCGACCGTCGGGGGCTTGTTGAAGGTGGAACCCGGGGCAATGCGCGAAGGAACTTCGCGGGTCCAGGACTCCGCTTCAGCGAGGGCGGCTTTGATGGATGGGATCTGGGAGGGCAAAACCATATCCCAGTCCTTTGCGCAGCGGCCTTGGCACGAGAAGGGCGTTAGGAAAAAAAACGCAGCGCAAGACGCCGTGTAATATACAGCCACTGGTGCCTAAAAATCGACCTTATGGCTTTTGAGCAGATCGTAGAGCCTGGAGCGTGAGACGCCGGAAACGTCGCAAGCCTTGCGGAAATCGCCCTGGGCGTGCTCCATGAGTTTCACCAGATAGGCGCGCTCAACCTCGGCGATGGCGTCGCGGCGGTACTCCTTGAGGGTAGGAAACGAGTCTGGATTCGGCGATGGGCGGTCCACTTCGCGGAAACCCTCTGTGCGCGGCTTGGCATCGGAAATCTTGGCGAAGTAGACGCGGATGTGCTGGGGCAGGTGTGGGGGAAGCAGCGTGTGGTCGAAGCGGGCCACGGTGATGGCGCCTTCCAGCGTATTGACTAGTTCGCGCACGTTGCCCGGCCATGCGTAGGCCGTCATATACTCGAAGAACTCCGGCGAGACGGCTTTGGTACCAAGGCCGAAACGCTCGCACAATCGGCTCGTATGATAGAGCGTCAGCTCCTTGATATCCTCCAAGCGGTTGCGCATGGGCGGCAATTCAATGGTCAAGGAGCGCAGTCGGAAGAGCAGATCCTTGCGGAAGGTGCCTTCCTCGCTCATGGCTTCAAGGTCTCGGTTGGTCGCCGCCAACAAGCGGAAATCGCTTCTGACTTCCGTCTGGCTGCCTATGGGCCGAAAGCTTTTCTCCTGCAGGATGCGCAAGAAGGACTTCTGGGCCTCAAGGGGCAGCTCGCCAACCTCGTCCAGGAACAGAGTCCCGCTGTCGGCAGCCTTGATCAATCCGTCCGTTGTCTTGTCCGCGCCGGTGAAGGAACCTTTGCGGTGACCAAAAAGCACGCTTTCTATGAGCGTGGAGGGCAGGGCGGCGCAGTCCACGACGATGAAGTCGCGGCTCTTGCGCGCGCTGTTGTCGTGTATGGCCCTGGCGAAAAGCTCCTTGCCCGTGCCGGTCTCACCCTGAATAAGCACCGTGGAGTCGGTTGTGGCGGCCATGGCCATGAGATTGAGGCACTCGACGAACTTGGGGCTGGAGCCGATGATGCGGTCCCGGTTGAAAATCACCTGCGGTTGGCTGGCGCGGGCCTTTTCCTGGCGGTATTCCAGGGCGCGCACCAGCGGCAAGGTGACCTCCTTCAGGGAGAAGGGCTTCTGCACATAATCCCAAGCGCCGTTCTTGATGGCTAGCTCCGCGCCTGAAACTCCCGCGCCAGTGATGATTATGACCTCGGGAGCCGAAGGCGCCTTGCGAATGCGCGGCAGGATGTCCAGGCCGTTGCCGTCCGGCATGAGAACGTCCAGCAAGGCCACTGAGAAGTCCTTGTGCTCCAGCAGGGTCAGCCCGCGCTCCAGGGTGCGGGCGCACTCGACGGTATGGCCGGCGCGTCCCAATCCGAAGGCCAGCAGGCTGCATATGGCCTCGTCATCATCTATGACCAGCACGTTGGCCATGGCTACTCCTTGTCTCTCTCGTCAGGCGATGTGGCCGGCTGCGCCAGGGCCATGCTCACGGCTTGAGTCAACTCGCGCTTGCAGAACGGCTTGGGGATGAACCCGGCGAAGCAATGCGTCGAGGACGCATCGAGGTTGCCCAGGTCGCAGTTGCCCGAGCAGAGCAGCACCGGCAGATCGGGGCGCAGTTCCCGGATGCGTAGCGCCAGGGCTTGACCGCACAATCCTGGCATGAGCAGATCGGTGACCACGCAGTCGAATTCCGAGGGTGTCTGGCTGAAACGTCGCAAGCCTTCGTCGGAATTCGACACGGCCGTGACGATGTAGCCGGCCGAGGAGAGCTGTTTGCAGACCAGCTTGGTAATGGCCGCGTCGTCGTCAATGAACAGTATGTGGCCGCGATGGCTCGGCCTGGACTCCGCCTTGGCATGTTCGACTACCCCAGGCAGAAGCACCGAAAGCTCCAGGCCGTCAGCCCGTGGCGACAGTGCAAGGCTTCCGCCCAGGGACTTGGCCAGACCCTGGACCGAGGCCATCACGCTGCCTCGCATATCGGGCTCGCCTGCGGTCTCACCGTTGCGCGCTGCAGCCAGTACAGACACACGACAGCCTGAAGCAGGAAAAGCCGGCTCGAGCCGCAAGGCAAGGTTTCCGCGTTTTCCTGGCAGAGCCTGTGCTGCAATCGTGCACAGGCTCAGGATGATCTCTTGCACTTCGCCTGTGCTGACGACGGCCATGGCTTGCGATGTGTCCTCCTGCACGTCCAGGGAGACACCGGGCGGGAGCAGGGCGCGCGCTGCTTGCAGGCAACTTTCTAACGCTGGCCACAGGTACATCGCCTCGCGCTTGGACTCGTTGGGCCGGCTAAGGGTCAACAGGCTGGAAACGAGGTCCTTGGCCTTGCCGCAAGCTTTAAGCGTTTCGTCCAGGCAGAAGGCCATGGCCGGATCCGAGGCCATGGAGCGGGCCTCCGCGGCATAGCCGAGGATGGGCGTCAGGGAGTTGTTCAGGCCATGGGCGATGTCACCGGCCAGGAAGCCAACCCCGGCTTTACGCTGCAGGCTGTGCAGATCACCTTCCGGGCAGGTCGGACCAGCCGCGGGAGGTTCCGAGGTCTTGAGGGCATTTATCTCGCGTACGATCGTAAGCAGGCGCGTTTGTCCACCGAGGCTAATGCTTTTGAGTCGGACCTCTATCCAGAAATCACGGCCATTTTTATCCCGCGTCCGCCACTTGAAACGTTGTGGTCCCATAGTCAGGGCCTTGCTAATCCAAGCCAGCGCATCAGCGTGGGAAAAGGGCTCGGATTCCAGGCAAAATCGCTCCATGGTCAAGCCCAAGGCTTCCTCGCGGTCATAGCCGAACATGCGTATTATGGCGGGATTGACATCAAGAACGCTGCCGGAATTCGGGTCGTGAATGGAAACGCCATCATCCAGTGCGTCGAATATGGCCCGATAGAGGTCGGGAGCGTAGCCCATAACAGAGTCAGTGCTCATGGCATGCCTCTGGCGCCGCGCAGCTTGTTCGCATGTACTTGGCGTTGGTGCTCGCAAGCCCTGAAGGCCAAAACTCCAGGTATGGCGGCCACGAAAGAGCGCGATTTTACACTGGGAGACAGAACAGCGGCGGATTGCTCGTGCAGGCTTTGAAAGATGAAGCTGGCTTGCGGCTGCGGACGCCGCGCAACTGTCAGCTTGGCTGAATTACGGGGCATGAGGGTGCAGATCGTTTGATTCACCATTATATGATGCCTTACTCTTTTCAATTGTGCATGCTATCTCAGCCTAAGGTTGAAAACAAGACACTTTGTCCTATATTTTAGGATTAATCCCGTCCTGTCGGATTTAGTATAAAAAAATAGGATAATTCTGAGCTTCCAGCAGGTGGCAAAGAGAGTTTCTGAAGAAAAGAAATTGTCTGAAAACAGTGACTTGTATGTAAATAGGGCGAGTCGTTCGAATTGGTATAATTTTTGGTAATTATAATAATGCGGGAGGAATGGAACCAACAGGGTAAGGAGTTGCCGAGGATGATGACACGCTCATTGACACAGATTATTCATGACATGGTTTTGGACGGTGGTGTGCCAGCAAAAGTGATCGCTGCGGAGATCGGCAAGCCGTATACGACCATGCTGCGGGAGATCAACCCCCATGATTCCGGGGCCAAGGTAGGGATTGACCTGCTTCTGCCGCTCATGCGCTCATCCAAGAGCAATGAGCCGCTTAAGTTCCTGGCGCATCAGATGGGCTATGCCTTGGTCCCGCTCAAACGCTCCGAGGCCATGCAAATGGATCCCATGGCCATGTCGCTCAAGTTGCTTCAGGAGTTCGGCGAACTATCTAAGCGACTGCAAGGCATTCTCTCCCAGCAGTCCCTGTCGGAAGAGGACTTTGCAGTGGTGGAGCATGCCGGATGCAATGCGGTAATGGCCACCGTGGATCTTTTGGAATGCCTGCGGGGCATGTGCGGCATCGAATCCCCGCTGACTAACAAGGAAGCCGCCTGATCGATGCCTGGGAGCGCCTGCCAAGCAGAGCGGAAGCTGCGGCAAGGCGCTGGCGGACGAGTGCGGGACTTCGCGGAGGAAGTCCTGGCGGATAAGGCGAGAAGAGAGGCCTGAACTCTCTGCACAAGCATATGTCGCTGGCCAGGTTCGGCAGATAGGCCAACCTGGTCAGCGACGCTTTATAAGCGCTTTGATTTTCCTGTGCTTTTTAAATGCTGCCGATTAGTCGATGGAATCCGAGAAGAGGATTTCGCGAGCCTGGTGCATGGATGCCTGTGCTGGAGCCTGCATCAAACGGAGTGAGCCCTTGCATGGATAGACCGGACCAAGCAGGCAAGCGGCGCAATAGAGAGGCATGCCTTCAAGGCTGACGCGAAAGGTGGGCGGTGCGTTTCCGAGGAGATTGCGCGCCATGCATCCACGGGGTCATGGAATACCATGCCAGGATGTGGCAGGGGCGCAGGGCTGAAAAGAGCGGCTGAAGCTGCTTACAAATCCACATCAGCGTGCTGGGCTTGCTAACAAGTCTAATAACCGCGAACGGGCTCGTCACGACACTAGAGAATGATGGGAGTACCAGCGGCCTTGGGAGTATCGCTGCCAGTATCCCTGGCGGACCTGGGGGCCTTGCCCTCGAGTTGGTCCAGGAGCTTCCTCGCGGCGTCAAGCTTGGGGTTGAGCTTGAGGGCCCGCTCCAGATTTTCCTTGGCGCTAGGCGTATCGCCCTTCTCAGAATAGGCCCGCGCGACATTGTAATAAAGGTGGTCGTCCTTTTCCGTCAGTTCAAGGGCTCGGTTATAGTAGCGGATGGACTGGTCGAACATGCCCGCCTTACGCAGATAAATGCCGAACTCGTTGAATAAATGTTTGTGCTCGGGCCCAAATGCCGCCTCAAGTTTGATGATGCGGTTGAGAATGTCCTCGGCCTTGGCAAGTTCCCCGCGTTCCAGGTAGCAGATGCCTATTCCGAAGTTGGCGCGCACGTTCTCCTCGTCCAGCTTGATGGCCCCGCTGTACTCGAATTCGGCGCTGTATATTTCGCTCTTGGCCCTGTGTTCGTCGCCCTTTTCGATGTAGGCGTTCATCTCCTGCATCCGAGGCTGCACGGTAGTCACGTAGAATTCGGGCTCGGGCGAGAAGCGACGCAGGAGATCTTCCTTGGAAATGGTGCTTTTCTTGCCGGAAGGGATGCAGTTCTTATTGACGGGCTGGATCTCGATCGAGCCGTCATCCAACTCGGAGCAGTAGTAAAGTGTCTGCTGGATGGTCTTGCGGGTCGTCGCTCCAGTACCGATAGTGGTGACTTTCTGGGTCGAGAAGATGCCCTTGATCTTGCTGTCGGGCCTTTGGGCGCCGCTATCCTGCATGCCGGCCATGTTGTCTACCATCCGTAATGCTGATGTGATGATTACTACGTGAAGGGGCTTCAAACCCTTTTGTAACCGGAGTCGACGACGGAAAGCTAGGGCAAGTCGACCTGGAAATCAACCTCCGGGCGCGATAAGCTCTCGGTATCTGGATTTCAGGCCGGCACGTCGTCCATGTGAGATCAATTGCTGGCAAGCAGGGCTAGAGCGTTTTGCTTTGAAAATGCTCTGCAAACCATGCGTCGGCAGGACTTGCCGCTAGCTTCGGCATAGGCGCAATTTACTTGCGCCGTCAACGCCGGAGCGGGCGTCTTAATAGCATTCTGCTCTAATCGGATGGACATGGTCCAGAGTAACAAAAAGGCCCCAAAGGCATTGCCTTCGGGGCCCTGATGCGTCGGTGCATCTACTGATGCCCATTTGGGCAGAATCGACTACTGGGCCTTTTCAGCGGCAGGAGCCTGCTCGGCAGGAGCCTCGGTGGCGGCGGGAGCCTGCTCGGCGGGGGCGGCTTCCGTGGCAGGAGCAGCCTGCTCGGCGGCGGGAGCAGCCTCGGTGGCCGCGGGAGCGGCTTCTTCAGCAACCGGGGCGGTCTGCTCGGTGGCCGGAGCGGCCTGCTCGGCTTCGGGCTTCTTCTCGCAGGCGACGACCAGGGCCAGGCCGAGGTACAGGCAAACGGCGGAAATGAGAATGGCGATCTTGCGGGACATGGTTGTTCTCCTTGTGACCCATAGGAAAGACATCTTTGCAGGCGCACCCGTATATCGGCGGCCACGATGCCGGACGGACTGATCCGCCGTCGCGCGCTACACTGTGTGGATGTTTCCTTTGGATGGGCGCGAGCCTTCTCTTCCTGTTGCCTTGCAATGTCAATAGGGCTGGCGAGCGGCCTGCTGAATAGCTTCGCAGACGAACTCAAAAAAGCAAGTTTCTGAAATAATGCACCTCTGACTAAAGGCTGTCAGTTTAAGCAATGCATTTAAAAAGAACTGGCAAAGACGGTG
The DNA here is from genome assembly GCF_000422545.1 of Desulfocurvibacter africanus subsp. africanus DSM 2603. Taxonomy (NCBI): domain Bacteria; kingdom Pseudomonadati; phylum Thermodesulfobacteriota; class Desulfovibrionia; order Desulfovibrionales; family Desulfovibrionaceae; genus Desulfocurvibacter; species Desulfocurvibacter africanus. The sequence goes on along the minus strand of NZ_AULZ01000017.1, from coordinate 44,024 downwards.
CCTTCGCAACTCTGTTTATCAAGGCGGATGCAAACTTGGTCCATGAAGTCCGTGAGCGGATTTGTTGTGGGAGTCGAGAATCCCGCGAAATCGAAAATTGCTCGGATACAAGGGGCCTTGGACTAAACGGGATACGGGTCCCATTTAGTCCAAGGCGTGTTCAGGGCGGCCCTGCCAGGCTCACCAATATGGCGGTGTCTAGCTCGAACTGCCGCCGGAAGTGCCACCGCCGGTAGTGTCGCCGCCAGACGGGGGCGGTTGCTCGGCGGGCGGAGGAGGCGGTGCGCCGGGAGTCGGCTCAGAGCCAGGAGCACCTGGCGAAGCAGGTTGGCCGGGCTGTTCAGCCGGCGTGCCTGTTCCTCCTCCCTGCTGCCCCTGATCGCAGGCTGCCAGGCCGCCTAGGGTCAGGGCAAGGCAGGCCAGAAAAGTGATGATGAACTTTCGGGACATGCGTGACCTCCTAATGGTTCAGCTGTGCATGAGCGGCAGGCTGCCGTGGTCGGGCTGGCTGTCACGTCCTGCCGATCAGCGCCGCCCGTTACTGCCTTGATTGTTCCTCCACCTTTTCGCCTGCTCGTTCCAGGGTTTCGCCTGTCTGCTCCGTGGCCTCGTCCACCTTCTCGCCAGCTTTTTCGGCAGGTCCCTCACGCTCGCAGGCTCCCAGATTGAGCAGGAAAATGGAGAATAGCCCGACAAGCAATGCCGTTAGGCGCATGCGTGTCTCCTTGCGGTTGCGGCCGGAAACGGCCAGGCTGATGGACGTTCTTGGGGCCATGGCGCAAGGTAAGGCTACAGGGGATGGGAGTCTGTCGGAATATAGCTGAAAATTGCGTCGCAGGAATGCTTACGCAGGAAAGAGTCTGGCTTGCACATGAAGCAGGGCCGCATCTAACGATGCGGCCCTGTTCAGGAGATATGCCCCAGGAGAAACGATCAAGGCCCGTCAGGAACTTCTGTGTCGCAGCCAATCGCGCCGACCCAGCAGGGCCGAAAGTAGCGAGACAAGCCCCAGCAGCATGACGGACGCCAAGTGACCCATGTCGACCAGCATGGCCGGGAGGCTGTCCAGCGAGGTCAGGCTGCTGTTGCCGAGCACATGGGCCAATCCGGTGATGGTCAGCAGCGCGTACAGGCCGGAGCGCAGGATGCCGCTGGTCGTAAGGGCGTGGCCGGATCGCCGGGCCGTCAGGTAGCGTCCGGCCGCATAGCCGGCGAGGACGAGGAAACCCACGGCCGCCAGATAGTGCAGTTGGCTGGTGAAATAAAAGTTGTCGGTCCAGGCCAGTCCCGGCACGTCGGCTATGTAGTAGCGTCGGAAGATGGGCATCTGCGCGAAGCCGCTTATGGCCAGCACTGTGACGCACAGAACGAAGGCCAGGCGGAACTCCCTGGGCAGCAACGGTCTGCTCGAAGGCAATGGCCTAATCATGGTCGTTCTCCTTGCCGCCGCGTTTCAGAATGCGTCCCAGGCCAACGACGCCGGCCACTAGGCCGGCCACGGGCGCGGCCAGGACTGCCCAGCCCAGGTTTTCCTCATTCGCCATGGAGTTGGCCACCGGCCCCAGATGCGGAAAGCCCGAAGCCATGGCCCTGGGCTTTGTCTCGCCATGCTCGGCGTGCAGGGCGGCGTTCAAGGCCTCGAAAGGCACGGGAGAGACGTACAGGGTATTGGTGCCGCCGTTCTCGGTCTCGCCGTAAATGTAGCCGCCCATGGACTCGGCCAACTCATGGGCGCGGCGCACGATCTCCTTGCGCGGGCCTATGGACTGCACCTGCGCTGGACAAGCCTCGATGCACGCGGGCAGCTCGCCCTGGGCCACACGGTCAAAGCAGCGGTCGCACTTGTACATGACGCCGTTGCCGGCGAAGCCGGGCATGAGCTTGAGGTACATGCCCACGCCGGTCTGACGCTGCGGGATGTGCCAGGGACAGACCTGGCGGCACTTGGCCCCGCCCAGGCACACGCCCGAATCGATGCGCACGATGCCGTTTGCCTGCGTGGAGCAGGCTCCGAAGGGACACAGGTTGGCGCACGGTGCATTCTGGCAGTGCATGCAGCGCCTTGGGATATTGATCTCCAGGCTTTGTCCCTGGTGCTCGACTGTGGCGCGCTGAATGAACAGCCAGTTGTAGGGCGTGAGCCTGTCGGTCGTGTCGCGGCGCTCGGACCAGTCCTCGGCCTTGACCCGAGCCGGATACATCTTGGGGAAGGGTTTTTGCGGCTCTGGGAATTTGTGGCCGTTGGTCTCCTGGCAGGCCAGCACGCAGGCCTCGCAGCCGATGCATTTGCTCAGGTCCAGCAAGGTGGCCAGGGGTTCTCCCTTGGCCGCGGCGCGCGCGGTGCCGGGCAGGACCAGCCCCGCTCCTCCCACTGCCGCCGCGGCCAGGAAAGCGCGCCGTGAGAAACGGGCCTTATTCTTCGTATTCATGAAAAGATCCTTGTCATAGGGGTTATGCAAAGCTTTAGCAGCTTGCGTGCCGAAGGTCGAAGGAACGCCAAGGCTGCGCCAAGCAAGAGTATTCATTGGAAAGAATTCGCTGGGCCACGCATTGCGCGCATGCAGGCTTCACACATGCTTAATCAATTGCGGTACCCTGCGGGACTCTGCTTTGAAATGCACCTGGAAGTAAGTTGCTTCCCAAGCTCATGAAAAGGCTCCTAAAGCATTTTGCATTTCAGACGCTCCCTTCGGCGTTGACGGCGGAATTACATTCCGCCTACGCCTGCGGGGCGGCAAGCCATGCCGACGCATGGCTTGCAGAGCATTTTCAAAAGCAAAATGCTCTAGAAACAAACCCTTGAGCCTTCAATCAGCCGCAGGCCGCAGACGGTCATCAACTGTCCAGATAGCTGGACAGCAGGCGCATAGACTCATCCAGCTTGGCCACTGCGTCGTTCGAGGTCGGGTTTTCCCGGGCTTGCTTGTGGCAACCCAGGAGATAACGTTTGAGGATGAGGCCGTTGGCTGCCTTGAGCGCCGAACGCACGGCCTTGACCTGCACAAGGATGTCCCGGCAGTCCGTACCGTTTGCGACCATGCCCTGGATGCCGCGCACCTGGCCTTCGATCCTGCGTAACCTGGCCAGCACACTCTGCTGGATAGTATCCAGGGGCGCGGCATCTTCTTGGGAAGCCGATAGCAGCTTGCGGCGTAGCGCCCTTTTGACTTTACGTCTTGCCATGGCCGGGATAACGTACATAGTCCTTTGAATTTCCTAGTTGTCGGGGTTAACCCGGCTTGCAGTCAGCCAAGAACCATGAACAGCGAATATACCGCTTCAGCATCCAGGCCAGACCAGGCATGCACGCCGGACGCCGTGCGCATCGACGTGCTGGACTTGTGCGCCGAGATATTCCAGGGTCCGGATCTGGAAAGCTTTCCCGCATTGCTGGGCCAGGAATTGCCCGATTTGGCCCGCCGCGCTGCGGATTGCGGAAGCCCTCTGGCCGAACCGCTGGCGTTTCTGATCCAAGTCTCCCCCTGCATGGCCTCCAGCAATGACATCAACGCCAGCCTGGCTGATCTGGAAAGCGCCTACGTTTCCTTGTTCATCAATGCGCGTGGCGGCATTCAGGCTCCGCTCTACGAGTCCTGCCATACGCCGAACGGCGGCAGACTCATGGGCCCGCCGGCCGAGGCCATGAGCGAGCGGCTGGTCCAGGCCGGTCTAACCCTGGTTGAGGGCTTGGCCGAGCCGCCCGATCACCTGTCCATCGAACTGGAGTACCTGGCCTTTCTCCTGACCGAAGCCCTTGACGAGGATAATCCCGCCTTGGCTACCCTGACCAGGGACTTCGCCCTGCAGGTCCTGCCTGCCTGGCGTCGCTGGGCGGATACCCTTGAGTCGGTCATTCCAGCGGAGCCGGATACAACCCGCGCCAGCACCGGCGGCTCCATCGGACGCACCCCCGAGGCCTTTTTCCGCTCGGCCGCCCGGTTGACGCTGGCTGCGCTGAACCCAGTCAGCGACTGAGCACGGCTCGCCGCACCTCTTCAAAGAACACATCCGGCTTTGGCAAGCGCCCCTGGTGAGACAGTAGCACCTGATAATCCCTGCCGATTCCTTCCTTTCTTCGCAGCAGCATGATTACCGGCAATTCCGGACGGCCCAGGGCGGCGAAGGCCTCGCCCCGCTCGTCGGGCAAAAGCGGATAGCCTATCTGTCCCGTGCGCCGGGCCTTGGCCAGATCGCGTCGGGTGTCATAGGCCGCGATGCCTGCCATGCGCAGCCACTGCGTAAGCTCCAGGTCGGCCGAAATGCGCGCGTGCAAGTCCTGGTACACGGGCAGCTCCTCCTGGCAGCAGCCGCATAGGCTGGAGTGCAGTTCCAGCAGGAGGAAGTCGGCCTGCTCCAAGCCTGGACCCAGTATGCGACGATCGATATCCAGGAACGGCTCGGGCAGCTCGGCGGGGAAGGTGTCGCCCGGACCAGGCAGCCTGGGCCGCGCCTCGGGCGGCAGCGCATCTGGGTGGGCGGCCAGCCAGCCCTGCCAGCCGGCAGGGTAGCGCCGCACGTCGTGATAACCCAGGCGCACCGCCCACCGGGCGGCGATGGCGCTGCGCAGTCACATGAAGCTTCTACAATAGATGACTATGGTGCGGCCATGGTCTGGTCCCAGCAGCTCCGCCAGCCGCTTGGCCCGGTTCATGGGCAGCTCGTGCTGGTCGCCCAGATGGAATTCCATGTTTATGGCGCCTGGCACGTGGCCCATGGCGAATTCATAGTCGGGCCGCACGTCCATCAGCAGGGCGCGGCCCTCCCGACGCAAGACCTCCATCTCGCCATCGTCCACCAGCACGTAGCCGTTGTTGCTGGCCTGGGCCTGCGCGTCCGCCCACCAGGCAGGACGGGGTGAAGCCTGGGCAGCGTCCGAGAAAAAGATGACGGCGAGGATGGACCAGAGGATTGCAAGGGGGGTTAGCTGATGAGCGGTCATGGTCCGTCCTCGCCGTTAGGGGGTGAGCAGCCGGGAAAGGGGTCATCCCCGGCTGCTTTGAACTGCTATTTCTTGGGCGCCTTGATGGAGTAGGCGCCGTCCTTGGCATAGGTCACGGTGGCATCCAGGAAGTAGACCTTGTCCATGTCCGGCCGCACATCCCTGGCCATCCAGTACGCTTCGCCGCTACGCGCGCCGGTGGAGCACACGAAGACCACGGGCTTGTCCTTGGGCATGGACTTGAGCTGCTTCTCCAGTTCGGCCACGGGGATGTTGCGAGCGTTTTTGAAATGGCCGGCCTTGAACTCGTCGGCGTCGCGCACGTCGACAATGACGATGGAGCTGGGATTGTCCTTGAGGGTCTGCTCGAACTGGGCGACTGCGATGGTGCCCTCACCGGCATCGCTCGCGACGATCATCGGAGCGGAACCGGTTCCATGGGCTTCGATCCAGGCCGGATAACCGGCTTCGTAGACCATGACGTTCGTGTAGCCGAGCTTTTCGGCTTTCCTGGCCGATTCATTGGACAGCTTGCAGGTGAAGCCCTCGCAGAAGAAGACCAGCGGGATGCTCTTGTCGGCCGGCAACTGGCCCTTGCGCGCCTCGAAGTCGGAGTCGGGCAGGGAGATGGCCGTGGGAATGCTGCCCTGCTGGAATTTGGTCTTGAAGGGACGTGCATCGACGAGCAAGTAAGGCTTGCCGCTGGCCATCATCTCCTCGACGACCGGGGTGCCGATGGCCGTGTAGCGGCCCTCGGTTTTCCAGACCGGATAGCCGCCGGCGTAGACCTTCACATTCGTATAGCCCAGGGCCGCTGCCTTCTTGGCCGAATTGTGCGACAGCTTGCAGGCGTAGCCCTCGCAATAGAAGATCAGCAGCGCGTCCTTGTTCTTGGGCAGTTCGGCCGTGCGCTTATCAAACTCGCTGTCCGGGATGGACACGGACGTGGGAATATAGCCGAGGGCGTGCTTGGTTTTGAAGGGCCGCGAGTCGATGATGAGCACGTTCTCCGGCCGGGGCATCTTGACGTATTGCTCGACAAAGGCGCTGTCCACGAGGTCCTTGTAATACCAGGCCGGGGTCTGGGACGGCGGGCTCAGCTCGCCGGCCGTGCCGTCGGCGTTTGTGCTCGCCGCGGCCTGGGCCGGTGTCCCGGCTTCGGACTTGGCCGCGCAGCCGGTCGCGACGAGGCCCAACAGGGCTGCGAGCACCGCCAGCAGGGTCAGTTGCTTGCGCATGGTGTTCATGACTTCCCTCACTCTCCTTAAGATGTTCTCGACGCCTCTTGTTTTCGATCTATTGGGCTTGGCAATCGGGAAGGGCTTTGCCCTCCCCGAACCCCACCCACCAGGGAGCGGGCTCCCTGGACCCTTCATCCGATTCGGCCGGAGGAACCGGCCGAATCGCCGGCGGCTCCTTCAAAACTGCGGGGGGTCCGGGGGGAATGATTTCCCCCCTGCCGCCGGAGGCTATTCCTCTTCCCGCACACCTGCGACGGCACGCTCTTTCTCCCACCACAAGCGGTGGTGGTGCTTGGCGTAGTTCTCGTCCACCCAGCCCGTGAACATGGAGCGGAAGCCGGGCCGCTCGTCGCGGGAGATCGCCGCCATGTACACGTGGATGATGAGCCCGGCGAAGACCAAGCCGGCGGACAGGTAGTGCAGCAGGATGGACCAGGACACCAGGCCGGTCTGCGCCTCGCCCAGGCTGGTGCGCGACATGACCATGACCACTCCCGTGACGGCCAGTACGAGACTGCCCAGCACCGAGGCCTGGCCGAAGGACTTCTGGCCCATGTTGTAGAAGCCCTGGTCGGGAATGTCCGTGCTCAGGCCGAGCTTGCGCAGCCCGGCGTCGCCCAGGGTCATCTGGATGGGCTTCTTGACCATCCATAAGGCGTCGCGCGGCAGGTCCACGCTGAACAGCTCGCGCAGGAAGAACAGCGCGCCCCTGAAGTTGAATGCGATGTACAAGACGAAGCCCGCGATCCAGACGACGCCGAGAGCGATGTGGAAGATCAGCAGGTTGGCTCCGCCGCCGAATATGGCCCGAAGCATGGCCGGATACCAGCCGCCCAGGGGATCGATGTCCGGGTTGGAGATGAGCCCCAGGCCCGTGACGAGCAACAGCAGCCAGCAGGCGGCGTTGAGCCAGTGGATGAAGATGTCCCACCGGCTATGGCGGTAGAAGCGGCGTTCCATTTTAGGCCTCCGTCTCTGCGTTTCGCTCGGTGACGCGCTCGCCTTGATCATTCTGGCCGTCCTCGTCGTGCTCCTTGCTGGCCGGAGTCAGGAGTTGGCGGCCGAGCATGGCCAGCGCGCCAAGTCCGGCGAATCCCACGGCCACGCGCAGGCCGGGCGTGAGAGCGTCGGCCATGAGCTTCATGGGCGTGGGCATCTTCGCCTCCACGGTCCAGTCCAGGGGCGCGGTGGCGGCGATGTAGTACATGTTGGGCTTGGTGTCGGACTTCTGGTTCACCACGCGCACGATGCGATCCTGGTTGGCGGCCAGCAGGATGGCGGCCTCACTGCTCGGGTCGTTGATGTCGCCGAACACGCGGGCCTTGGTCGGGCAGGTATCCACGCAGGCGGGCCCAAGTCCGTGGGCGCGGCGCTCGGCGCAGTAGTCGCACTTGTCGGCCACGCGCATGGTCGCGTGGCGGTAGCGCGCCCCGTAGGGGCAGGCCGCTATGCAGTTGCCGCAGCCGATGCACAGGCCGCGGTCGATCTCTACCATTCCCGTGGTCGGGTCCTTCCAGGTCGCGCCCGTGGGACAAGCCTGCACGCAGGTGGGGTTGTCGCAGTGCATGCACGCGCCGGGCTGGAAGTGCTGTCCGGCACCTTTGCCCACAGCTACAACCGGAGCGCTCTGCTTGACCCAGTTGCGGAAATGTCCCTCGGGCACCTTGTTGGCCACCTTGCAGGAAGCCACGCAGCCCTTGCAGTCGATGCAGCGGGACGAGTCGATGACCATGGCGTATTGGGGCTTGTTCATGGCTTAGGCCTTCCTGGTTACGGTCACGAAGGTCTCGTGCATGGCCGCGTTGCCCGAGATCGCGTCGAAGTTGGATTCGAGCACTCCGGCCATGCTCGCGCCGTTGCCGTGGGCCAGGGACAGCCCCTTGGACAGAGCTCCGAAGCCCGTGGGCATATATGCCGTGTCGGCGCGGATGGCCTCGGTGACCAATGCCTTGGCCTGGCCTTTACCAACGGCGCTTTGCACGATCACGGCGTCGCCGTCCTTGATGCCCAGCGCATCAGCCCGCTTGGGATTGATCCACAGCAGGCAGTCTGGCTCCAGTTGGCGCAGGAGCGTGTTGTTGGTGGCCGAATGCGTATAGACGGCGCTGCGGCCCACGACCATGCGGAACATGCCATCGGGCACGGCCTTGGGCGCGTTGTACACGGGCATGGGGTCCAGCCCCTCGTCGGCGTAGCGCTGGTTGAAGAACTCGATCTTCTGCGACTTGGTCTTGTAGATCCTGCCCTCGTAGATGCCATAGACCTTGGACGGGTTGTAGTAGACGCCGTCCTCGGCCAAGGCCTTTTCCGCGCCGGGCAGGTCCTTGAGCTGGGCCTTGCGGAAAGCCGCCATGTCGAAGTCGAAAAACTCGCCCAGTTCCAGCCGTTGAGCCAGGGCCTTGCAGATGTCGAACACAGGCCGGGACTCGAACATGGCCGGCACCACTGGATCGCGATCCACCACGCAGGCGCAGGCCGAGGAGCCTTGCAGGGCCGAGGCCGGGTCCATCCGCTCCAGGTAGCTCGGGGCGGGCAGCACCAGATCGGCGAACCAGGCCGTGTCACTCATGGCTATGTCCACGACCACGGAAAAGTCGAAGGCCTTCATCATCTCGATGGACTTGGCCCGGTCCGGGGCCGTGGCCAGCGGGTTGACCTTGAAGGAGAAGAAACCCTTAAGCGGGTAAGGCTCGCCCTTGAGCACGGCCTCGCGCAGGAGCACATAGGAGCCTTCGTGCTCGATCATGAGCGGCGCAATACCCGCGTCGGCGCGCTCGAAGGGGTTCTCGTCATACCAGGGTGCGGAAAAGGGGATGCCGGAGCCCAGGCCAACCTCGCGCGCGCCCAGCAACCCGCCGGGGCGGTCCCAGTTGGCTAGCAGGGCATTGAGCATGGCGAAGCTGCGCCGAATCTGCGTGGAGTTCACGTAGTCCGAGCTGCGGCGGCCAGGGTAGACCATGGCCTGCGGCGCTACGGCGGCCATTTCGCGGGCCATGCGAGCGATGTCAGCGGCCGGGATGCCGGTCTCGCCCTCGGCCCAGCGCGGGTCGTACTGCTTCACATGTTGCGTGAGCTGCTCGATGCCGTAGGTCTTCTCGGCGACCCAGGCCTTGTCGTAGAGGTTCTCGGAGGTGATGACGTGCATGCAGGCGAGCATGAAGGCCATATCCGTGCCGGGCTTGATGGGCCACCATTCGTGGGCCAGGGCAGCGGTCTTGGTGAAACGCGGATCGAGCACCACGAGCTTGCAGCCGCGTTCGCGCATGGCCGTCATGAGGTCCATGGAGTCGGGCGTGACCAGGGCCTCGAAGCGGTTGGCCCCGGCCATGAGCACGTACTTGGAATTGAGCACGTCCGGGAAGGGCACCTCGCCGAAGGTGTCCAGGTAGGCCCGTGTGTTGGACATGAGGCAGTTGGACTCGTGGGAGGTCACGTTGAAGGAGCCGAAGACCTCGGCGAACCTGTTCACGAACGAGGACTGCATGTCCGATCCGGCCATGAACATCACGCCGCTCGGGCTGTACTCCTTGCGGATGGCTTGCAGACTTTGGGCGGTCAGGTCCAGGGCCTCGTCCCAGGAGATGCGCTTCCACTTGCCTTCGCCGCGCTCGCCGACGCGCAGCAGCGGGTACTTGAGCCTGTCGGGATCGTAAAGCTGGGCGATGCCGGCGTTGCCGCGCGCGCAGAGCATGCCACGCGACTTGAGAAACTTGGGGTTGGGGTCGAGCTTGCGCACCACCCCGTTCTCAACGCGGGCGATTAGCCCGCAACGGTTGAAGCACATGTCGCAGGCGGAGAAGCGCGACTCCCACTCGGTAATCGTCGCCGCCGGAGAGCCGGCCACGGCCGCCACGGTCTCGGGCCTGGCGGCGGCCAGTCCGGCCGCCACGGCGCCGGCGGCCTTGAGAAATCCCCGCCTGCTGATGCGTCTGGCCTTGTTCGGGGTCATGTTCGAACTCTCCTGTCGATCGTGATGGCTTGGCCGGGCTTCTTCGGATGAAGCGGTCGCTTAGTGCGCTCGGTTCTGCTTCGGTTGCAGCGGCTTCCCGATGAGGTCGGGCTCCCTCGGTTGGAGCGACCGCCCGATGCGGCCGCTCCAGGCACCGAGGGAGGCAGAGGCTAGCTGCACTTGGCCGGAGTTGGAGAGTCCTTGGCGTAATCGTAAAGGTACGAGTTAATATCGGTCAGATCCTGCCCGTTAACCGTGGCCTTCCACTCCTTATTGCAGGGAATGGTCTCGGGCTTGGCGAAGACCTTGGTCCATTCGGCCTGGGTCTTGGACATGGGCGACAGGTCGCTGGCTGTCGTGCCGTGGCAGGTACGGCAGTTCTTGCGATACAGGTACTTGCCCTTGCGCGCGTTGCCGCCTTCAGCCAGAGCCACGGCGGATACAGTGACGATCATTACCAGCGCGGCGATGATGGAAACGAATCTGCGGTTCATGTGCTTCTCCTTCGGTGTTATGTCGCGCAGGGAGATTTGCCTTCGGCGCGTATCCCATTGCGTTTATATTCAATCTGCTATTTGCGGTTACCCTGTCCGAGATTCAGGGCGTACTAGCAAGGTTAGGTTTGTTTACAGTCTGCATTGAGAGTTATGCCTGCCCTGTTGATCCTGATGCACTTTGCGGCTGCTTTGTAATGATATTAAGCAAGGAGCAGGCCACATTCCGGATACCCGTACCGGGTATCGGTTTAGCCAAGCCTGGCGCGCTCTTCGGCCTCAGGCCCTCAGCTGGCCTTGGGCTTGCCCTGGCCGCTGGATGTGTTAGCGTATAGCCAAGTGATTAAGCAGGTGGGTAAACGATGCGCGGAATGAGCGAGCACGAGTTGAACAAGTTTGTGGGCAAGATCCTCAACACCATGAACGACGGGTTCTTCCTGGTCAGCCCGGACGGCCGCATCGCCATGGTCAACGATGCCCTGTGCCGACTGCTGGGCTATGAGCGCGATGACCTGCTTGGCAAGCCCTGCACGGTGCTCAAGTGCGATGTGTGTGCCAAGTCGCGAGCCGAGGGCGGCGAGCACTGGTGTCGCCTGTTCGACGCCACCGAGGAGACCCGCAAGCAATGCTGTCTGGTGCGCAAGGACGGCGGGCTGGTCAAGGTACTCAAGAACGCCTCGGTGCTGCGGGACGGCGAGCGCATCGTGGGCGGCGTGGAGACCATCACGGACGTCACCGAGCTGTGCAAGCGCGAAGAGACCATCCAGGACTTGAAACGCATCCTGGATGCCGATGACACCTTCATGGGCATGGTCGGCAGGTCCGCGGCCATGCAGCGCACCTTTACGCTGCTCGACAAGGCCGCGCAAAGCGACGCGCCCGTGCTGCTGCTCGGCGAATCGGGCACGGGCAAGGAATTGGCCGCTCGGGCCATCCACGAGCTTGGGCCACGCAAGGAAGGCCCGTTCATTCAGCTCAACTGCGCCGCGCTCAACGAATCGCTCCTGGAAAGCGAGCTGTTCGGCCACGCCAAGGGCGCCTTCACTGGAGCCTATCGCCATCGCCAGGGCCGTTTCGAGGCCGCCGACAACGGCGACTTCTTCCTGGACGAGGTGGGCGACGTGCCCCTGCCCACGCAGGTCAAGCTGCTGCGCGTGCTGGAGACCAAAAGCTTCGAGCGCGTGGGCGACCACAAGCCCATCACGGCCGACGCGCGCATCATATCGGCCACCAACCGCAACCTGGAGGACATGGTCCGCCGGGGCGAGTTCCGCGAGGACCTCTATTTCCGCATCGCAGTCATCCCTATCCGGCTGCCGCCGCTGCGCGAGCGGCGCGAGGACATCCCGCTGCTGACCGAAGCCTTTATCCGCAAGCTCAACGACAAGAGCAGCCAGAAGGTGGCCGGCCTGTCGCCCGAGGCCATGCAGCTGTTCGTGTCGCATGATTGGCCGGGCAACGTGCGCGAGCTGAAGAGCGCCCTGGAGTACGCCTTCGTGGTCGCGGATCACGAGATCATCCGGCCCGAACACCTGCCGCCCGCCGTGAGCCGCGAGAACGTTTGCGCCACGCGCGCCGTCGATCGCGGGCCGGACACGCTGGGGCCGCAGCACGCAGCGGCCTCGGGCGGACGCCATGAACCCCTGGAGGTCGTCCAGGGCGAAGAGCCCGCCGAAAAGGCCGCCCTGGTGGAGGCCTTGCGCAAGGCAGGCGGCAACAAGTCCGAAACCGCGCGCATCCTTGGCATCAACCGCGTGACCGTGATGAACAGGATGCGCAAGTACGGCGTGGAGATGAAGAAGGTGCTCAGTTCGTAGAGAACGCAGATGCGTTTAGGCACCTAAAGCAGATTGCTTTTAAGACGCCCGCTCCGGCGTTGACGGCGCAAGTGAATTGCGCCTACGCCGAAGCTAGCGGCAAGCCATGCCGACGCATGGCTTGCAGAGCATTCTCAAAAGCAAAATGCTCTAAAATGTGGGCATTGTGATCCCCGACGGAACCTTATATGGCTCGGAAACAACACGATAAACACGTCGGGACATGCGTGCCTGTGAGCTGGGCCAAGGACGTCCGGACACGTGCGCACTGGAGCTTACCATGCCTGCAGAGCCCAAGCCATATGATGTTCTAGTTGTCGACGACGAGAAGATCGTCGGCGAGTCAATCAGCGCCGCGCTCGCGGACCTTTGTACCATCAGTTGGGCGGGCAGCGGAGAGTCCGCTTTGGAACTGATCGAGGAGCGGCACTTCGACCTGATCTTCCTCGATATCAGCATGCCCGGCTTATCAGGCTTGGAAGTGCTCAAGCGCGTCAAGCATCTCGACTACTCCATAAACGTCGTGATGATCTCAGCCATCGATCGCGCGCACGAGGCTGTCGAGGCAATGAAACTCGGCGCCTTCGACTACCTCACCAAGCCGTTCTCCAAGGAAGATGTGGTCGAGATCACGAAGCGGGTGGCAGGCAAGCGCGTCCTGGATTCGTCCCTCAGCTTGCGCCTGGACGAGTTCAAGGGCAGAAGCGACTACCAGAGCATCATTACCCAGGCTCCGGAAATGCTCTCCGTTTTCTCCGAGGTCGAGAAGGCCGCCGCCTCCTCGTGCAGCATCCTCATCACCGGGGAATCCGGCACAGGCAAGGAGCTCCTGGCCGCCCTCATCCACAAGCGCAGCCCCAGGGCCAAGGGCCAGATGGTGGCCATCAACTGCGCGGCCATTCCCGCGGAGCTGCTGGAAAGCGAGCTGTTCGGCCATGAGAAAGGATCGTTCACCGGCGCGCACAGCCGCAAGATCGGCAAGTTCGAGTTCGCCAACAAAGGCACCATCTTCCTGGACGAAGTGGCCTCCCTGCGCATTGACCTGCAGGCCAAGCTCCTGAGGGCATTGCAGGAGAGGAAGATCACCAGGGTCGGGGGGCACGAGGACATCCCGATCGACGTCCGGCTGGTCGCGGCGACCAACGAGCGTTTGGAGAGCCTTATCGAAGCCGGCAAGTTCCGCGACGATCTCTACTACCGCCTGAGCGTCGTGCCCATCTATTTGCCGCCACTAAGGGAGCGTAGCGGAGACATCCCGCTCCTTGCCAGCCACTTCCTCAAGATCTTCGCGACCGAACACAAGAAGCGCTTCAAGCTGTTCACGCCTAGCGTAATAAGCCTGTTGGATCGTTATCCATGGCCGGGCAACATCCGCGAGTTGCGCAACTTCGTGGAGCGTACGGTTATCCTGGCCGAGGACAAGGAGGTGGTGGACGAGCCGGATATCCCGTTCAACCTCCTCTTCCCCGAAGTCGAGGAGCCTGAGAGATTCCACTTCGAGGACAGAGGACTCAAGCTGGCCATGGATGCCTTCGAGCGGCACTATGTCATGAAGTATCTGAAGAAATGTCGCTGGAACCAGAGCGAGGCAGCCAGGAGGATGAAGATCCACCGCAATACCCTCGTGCGCCGCATGCGGGCGTTGAGCATCAGGCCGTGACGAGCGGGCCGTCGATAGGCAGGACGACGCTGAACACGGCTCCGCCGCCCTGGCGATTGGCCGCGCCGAGGCTGCCGCCGTGCTCCGCGATGATCTTGTGCGTGATGGCTAGGCCGAGTCCGGTCCCCCGCTGGCCCTTGGTCGTGAAGTAAGGATTGAAGATCTCATCCAGAATTTCCGGCGGAATGCCGGGCCCCGTGTCGGCGATGCTCAGCAGGACGGCTTCTCTCACGCCCAGCTTGCCCGGAATCTGGCTCGGGTGGGCTGATATCTCGAGCCTTCCGCCTCCGCCGGCTCCCTTCATGGCCTGAATCGCGTTGAGCACGATGTTGAAGAGCGCCCGATAGAGCTGCTCCCGGTCGCCCGTGATGACATGGCCGCAGGCCTCGCGGTCGAATAACGGGGTGATGCGGGCGGATTCAAGGTCTTCGCCCAGCAGGGCCAGGGCGTCGTCCAAGACCTCGTCTATATCCAGCGGCTCCAGATGGAGCTTGGGCGGCCGGGAGAGCTGCAGGAGATCGTTGACGATCCCCTCGATCCTCCCGATGCCCGCGGAGACGTTCCTGTCGAAGCTCTCCAGAAACTCCGGCTGCGAACTCTTTTCCCAAACCATGCCCGTGTATGTCTTGATGGCCGTTAGGGGATTGCGGATCTCATGGGCCATTGCGGCCGAGAAGCTCCCGATGGCCGCCAGCCGCTCGTTCCTCTTGACCTCCTGCTCGAGGCGGCGCAGCTCGGTGATGTCGTGGAGCGTGATGATGACCTCCCGTGTCTTGCCGCTTTCGCCCAGGGCAGCGAAGCCGGCCAAGACCACCTTGCCCTCGGGGCCGGTGGCGACCGCACGCGGATACGAGCCCGAACTCTCCCCGGAGAGAAGCCGGCCGGTGATGGCCCTTATTTCCTCGAAGGCGTTCAACCGTGCCCGGATTGCCGCACGGGCCGCGCCGTCATCCTCGGTGCGTATCTCCAGAATCTCGAGCGTATGCTTATTGAAGGTGACGACATCACCCTGCATGTTCAGAGTGACCAACCCGTCGTTCATGGTCTGCAACAGGCTCTCCTGGTAGCCTTTCAGGGCGGTGATCTCCTTGATATTGCCCTTGAGTTCTTCCTGTTGGCCGATGAGGGTGGTCGTCATGTCCGCAATGCTGTTCGAAAGCACGGCCACCTCGTCGCCGGTCCTGGCTTCCGGGATGGGCGTGAGGACGCCGCGCGAGATGCTCTGCGCTGCGGCGGTAATCGCCAGGAGTGGGGCGGTCACCCTGCGGGCAAGGAAAAAGGAGACGAGCCAGGCGACGCACAGCGAGGCAAAGCCGGCCGCCAGGAGCAGCAGCCTCGTGCGCCGCAGTTGCTCATGCATGGCGATCAGGGAAAAACCCGCGCGGACAGTGCCCCAGCGCTCCTGTCCAGCGCTCAGGACCGGGGTGGCGATCTCCAGAATGGGCTCCCCGGAGCTCGACAAATACTGCTGAGTCAGCATGCGCCTGGCGCCCAGAGCCTTCAGGCTTACAGGATCGGCAAGTACCCTGAACTGAAGGGAAGGCTCATGGCTATGGCCGTATATCAATCCTTCAGCGGAATGGATGATGACGTAGCGGATATCCGGGTTCTGCGAGGCGGTCTGCTTGGCGATGCGCTCCAGGCTGACGCCGTCGTACATTTTTAGGCTTGCAATGGCGATGGCTGAGGTGTTGCGGACCATCGCCACGGCGGAATCCTGGATGCGGCCAGCTATGAGCCGCTCCTGCTCTCGGCCGAGGATAACTGCTAAGCTTATGAAGAGGACGAGTAACGAGGTGCTGGAGATGATCAGCAGCTTGGTCTGGAAAGACAAGCGCATGGCTCGAGAGGCCTACTCGATCCAGACGGAGGCGAAAGAGTTGTAGAGTTCGCCAAAGGGGCTCCAGCTCAGACCATGCACATTGGGCTTAATGGCACGGTCCAGATTTGCATAAGATATAGGTATAGAGGGAAGATCCTGGAGTATGATGTCTTCGGCCTGCTGATACAGGAGGATACGTTCCTCCTGACGGGACATGGCTCGTGCCTGTTCCAGCAGCGCATCGACGCGCGGATTCGAGTAACCGAAATAGTTGTATTCCCCCTGGCTGTGAAAAAGAGGGAAGAACATCTCATCCAGGTCGGGCGTGTCTGGATACCAAGCCAAGCGGAACATGTCGCAGTCGCCCGCGGACAGACGTTTATAGAATTCTTCCCAATCCAGGACATACTCGACTTCGAGTTCGCTGCCCAAAGTGTGTAGCTGCTTTGCGAGATATGCCATCTCGGCTTCTATTTCAGAGCTGCGGGCAACCGAGAGCATACGTATACGCTCAGGTAAGGCTGACAGTGGATTGTGATTCTCATTGCTGTCCGGAGCAATCCGATGAGGCCGGTATCCAGCAAGACCAATAGGAATAAGATTTTCCGCAATGAAAATCATGTTATCATTTGCAAAAAGCGCCCTTTTGTCTAGAGCCTGAGCGATACGCATGCGCATGCTGGCGGTTAATCTGGAATTTTTATGCATATTGAAGCCATAAAAGAAAAGACCAACAGCGCTTCGACGAATCACCTGATAGTCTGTCTTTCCCCGCAGCATGCTGTCGACTGGGCCAAACATTGGCACAGCAGACAGTTCGCCGACCAAGAAATCCTCGACTGCTCTCCTAATATTAGAACCATTATAAACTCTGAAGACCAGCCCGCCGAGGCGCGGAGGGCCATCGATGAAGCGCGCGAAAGGACGTAAGATTATGTGTTTGCTGTCAGCCGCCTCTGGCACAAAGGGCCCGCTGCCAACTATACTGAGGCAGCCTTCTGCTTCAAGACAATCATCCGGGACAGAGACAATACCGGCTTGGCTGATACCGAGAGCAGAGAGGAAGGGCGCGTGCGGCTGCTTGAGCCGGATACGTATTTGCAACGGATTCAGCGCCTGTATGCCGCAGATCTCCTGGGCTCGACCCTCGCTGAAGGCCTCACACCCCTCGATCATCTTTAAGTGCTTATAGAGAAAAGTTTTTTTTCCTGCTCGGGCCAAGCGTTCCAGGGAAAGCTTCACTTTCGTGGCCGTCAAAGCGGACCCGTCGTGGAATACAATGCCCGCTTTGAGATCAAAGGTGTATTCCCGGCCAGTAGGATCGACCTTCCACTTCTTGGCGATGCCTGGGGCAAGACTGAGGTTTTGATCAAATCTCACGAGGGTATCAAAAATTTGAACGATGACAGTCCCTTCAGGAATATTGGTTGCTGCAATCGGATCGAATGAGGTCACGGGAGCCGACAAAGGCCAGGCCAAGACGTTGGAGGCAGGATTGTGAACAACCTGTTCAGGAGGTGAGGCAGGCGAATCATCTTTCTCGCAACCGCAAAAAAGATGGGCACATGCCACGCAAAGGATAAAGTAAAATAGGAAGCTTCTCATACGCCGTCATTAATTAAGGTATTCTACGTTTACCCGAGTCAAAGGGCGTAAGCAACAAGCATCGATATCCCTCACCCGCCTAAGGCTAGGGAGAACCTTGAATATTCAACTCTCTTGGGTCGTCTATAATATTGAATAATGGACAGTAGATTGGATTTCTTTTTGAAGCTGCTAGTGCAGCGTGTATATTGGCGGAGATCAGGTCGTTTTTGTTACCATTTATGAGCGCGTTTTTTTTTGATATGTGTATCTTATACATAAGCTTTGTCCGGAAAGACAAGAGCATGACTCGTGAGGCCTACTCGATCCGGATTGAAGCGAAGGATGTGTACAGTTCCCCAAATGGGCTCGCATCAAGACCGTGTATATTGGGTATGACGGCGCGATTCATGGCCTCATGCCACATTGGGATGGCCGGTAGATCGGTCAGCAGGATGTCCTCTGCCTGGTGGTAAAGTAAAATGCGATCCTCAAGCCGTGCCATTGCGCGTGCTTGCTCTAAGAGTTCATCCACGCGCGGGTTGGTGTAGCCGAAATGGTTGTATTCGCCCTGGCTGTGGAAAAGTGGGAAAAACATTTCGTCCAGATCCGGCGCATCGGGATACCAAGCCAAGCGAAACATGTCGCAGTCGCCTGCGGCCAGACGCTTGTAGAATTCATCCCAATCAAGGATGTACTCGACCTGAAGTTCACAACCGAGCGTGCTTAGTCGATCGGCGAAGTAGGCCATTTCAGCTTTAACCGCCGCGTTTCGGGCAGCTGAGAGCATGCGAATGCTTCGAGGCAGCACTGGTTGTGCATCGTGCCCCGAGTTATCGGCAGGAACGTTCCATGATGGGCGGTAGCCGGCCAATCCAAGTGGAATAATCGTATTGGCTGGAGTGCGAACGTCCTTGTGAATGCTCGACGTAACTTCCTTCTTATCGATTAATTGAGCGATCTTCTTGCGCATGGAAGTGGTCAAAACGGCATTCTTACGCACATTGAACCCGTAGAAAAAGAGGCCGACCGTGTTTCGACGGACCAGCCGATATCCAGTTCTCCCGCGCAGTACCTCCTCAACCGGACCGACCATGGGAATGGCAGAGAGCTCTCCTGCCAGAAAGTCTGCTATGGCCGCCTGGATATTGCTCCCTGCATAGAATCTGAAGATCAAGGGATCGATTTGTGGAATGCCGTCGATATACTGTTTAAATGGGCGCATGGTGATGCTCTTGTCATCAGCGGATTCCAGTACGAAGGGGCCGCTGCCGACAACGCGCCGGGATTTTTCCGACTGGAGCGAATTGTCAGGTACGCAGACAATCCCTGCCTGGTGGATGCTGAGTGCAGGCAAGAAAGGGGCATGAGGCTTTTTAAGCCTGATGATGATCTGTAGGGGATTCGGCGCTAAAATGCCTCTAATCTCTTCGGATTGACCTTGGACAAAGGCTTCAGCTCCTTCGATTTCCTTCATGTGTTTGAAGAGAAACGTGTCCTTACCTGCTCGGACTAACCGTTCAAGAGAATGTTTGACATCCTGAGCTGTTAAGGGAGCCCCATTATGGAATGTGATGCCTACCCTAAGATGAAAGGTGTAGATTCTTCCTGTGGGATCGACTTCCCATTTCCTGGCAATGCCTGGCTCAAGGCTGAGGTTTTGATCAAGCCGCACAAGCGTATCAAAAAGCTGCCTGGCCACGGCAGCTTCTGAAACATTGGTCATCGCGACCGGATCGAACGAAGTTACGGGAGCCGAAAGAGGCCAAGCGAGAACTTTTTGCGCAGTGCTGTCAGGGGGCTGCTGCAAGGACGTGGCAGGAGGCGCTTCTTGCTCGCAGCCGCATATAAGACAAGCGCTCAGAGTGCAAAAGAGGAGACGTACCAGGATGGAAGGCATATGCCGCCACGCGTTGGGTAATTTCTTTTAGGATACCTATATTATTGTGTACAAGCAACAAGGATTGGAGACTGGAAGACCGGAGTGTCGAAAATCAAGAAATCTATAAGAGTACACATCAAAAAGTGTATAATGGTATCTGAGTCAGGATTGACCAGATGGAGTATACATGTAAAGCTTTAAAGATGGAATTTGGGGGTACAATGGAGAGGAAAATGCGAGAAGTTAGGAAGTGTAGATTTGATATACGCACTATAACTAGCTTCAAGTGCAGTGTAGTGCAAATGTAAGGAGGGGGCTTGCAATACCCCCCTCCCTCTCATGTGTTCAAGAGTAAGAAACGATCTAAAAGCCGCCTCCGTCACCGCCAGAGGCCAGTACCGGCAGCGCAGAAATAAGCACAGTCATGGCAACGACGTACATAGCAACAGCGATCTGCTTGGCCTTCTGCATGATAATCCCCCTTAGAGTTGATGTGGAACATGCTTAACGCGTGGTCCGGGCGAACGTAGCTTCGTCAAGGGAGGAGCAGGGGGGGTGCCAACAGGTCGTGTCTGTTGGCCAATATGTTTATTTATTTGGATTATTTTTATAGATTTAAAGCAGCACATTCGCAATCAGGCATGCTTTCAAGGCCTGTGTGCACCAGACCTGGTACATCGAAGCGGCTAGTCCTTCACGATAATATCCTATCAAATCAATGAATTAATGATGACTGTGCATGAGGCCAGGTGCAGGTGCACCAGAACTGGTGCACCCATCGCAACCATTCTTGTCCCTCGAGTGGCATTTAAATTGAAATAATTGAATTTTTTAAAAAATATACCGTTCGGTGCGTGGGGAATGCTTCTTGCCTTGGAGTGGTCGGAGGGAGGGCGCCGTGTGCACCAACTCAAGGACAGCCTGCGGGTAAACCTTTGGAAATATATTAATATAAATAAAGTAGTTATAATAGATTCTGCATCAGATCAGGTGCAGGTGCACCAGAGCTGGTGCACCCATCAAGATTATTCCCGCCCCGTTATTTTGGTTCCTAATTGAAATACTTTAGTTTTTCAGGATGCCCCGTGCACTGCGCACGGGGAATGCTTCTTGCCCTGAAATTTACGGAGGAACTGCCATGCAACTTGTTTTGCTCGGGGGGAACTTCGAGACCGAGGATATCGCGCGCCGGCTGCTCACGGGCGGGCACGAAATATACCTGGACAGCCGGGACACATCGCTCCTCAAGCGACTCGGATATATCGGCAGGGTCGCGCGGATGGAAACTCAGGAAGCCCTTGGCCGGCTGAGCGAGCCCAGGGTGGTTTGGAGCACGGAATTGTCCGGGAGACAGTTGCGCGAGCTAGCCGAGCATCTGCCGGCCGGCACGATTCTGGTGAACAGCCGCGCGCAGTATTTCGAGGACAACATCCAGATCACTGACAGGCTTGCGAAGAAAGGGGGACACTACATCGACGTCGGCGCCATGATCGATGATCACCGCCTGGCGCTGTTCGTGGGGGGCGACCAGCAGGTGTTTCAGGACGTGGAGCCCCTGCTGACGGCAATAGCGGGCAAGGGCAGCTACTACCATTGTGGGCCGTCTGGCGCGGGGCATTTCCTGCGCTGCATGCAGCAGAAGTACGAAGTGCAGGTGCATTCCGCCCTAGCCAGCATCATCTCGGAAATCAGGAGATCTCCTTTTAACGAAGAGATTAATCTGGAAGCCTTTCTCATTTTTGGCCACCTATTTTGCAAGAAACAGCCTCTCCCTGATTCCGTGTGGAATTTTCTGATAACACATGCACACGCGGCTGTATGCGAGATGCAACAGCAGGGTGAAACGGTTGCATAACCGAAGTGAAGCAGATCGCCAGCTCAACAAATCCGTGGATGAATGGATCGAAATGAGCGAGAAGCAAAATGGTCTGCATGCACTTGTGGTCGAGGACGAGCGCATCTGCGCCCTGATCATGGTAGAGGTGTTCCGGATGCTTGGAATAAGTGCTACAATCGCCAAAAGCGCACCCGAGGCCCTGTCCGTGCTTGAATCAAGCCGGGTCGACCTGATCACGCTGGACATCCGCATCGAGGGGGACATGGACGGCTGGGAGCTCGCGGCGAAGATCAGAGACAGCGGCCAGTGCTACGCCAGTGTGCCTATCGTGGCCGTCACCACCTGCTGCTTTGCCGACGATTTCGAGCGATCGAGCGCCCTGGGCATCGACCGACATGTGGCCAAGCCGTTCCACATTGACCAGATGAAAAAGGTGATCACCCAGCTACTGGACGAACCGACCGTTGTTAAGGATTTGTGAGCCTGACGAGGTAAAGCGGGGAGTTCGTACAGCCAGTCTTGCTGATAAAAGAAGATGCTCTGAATGCTATAGGCTAGCAGTTGTTCCAAAGATCCCAAACGGAACTAAAGCTGGTCGCCCTTCATACAGGGATGTTGACTAAATCAACGCCTCTGCCGCTTTCGGGGACTTCGCGTGCGTCGCCCGCATGTAACCAAACATGATAATTAAGGATTTTCTGCTGACTTCTGAATGGACGGTGTACCCCCAGCCGGCCGCAGGCTATTCTTCATTTCTTTGTCGGCGCGGCTAGCCCAGCGAATCGTGGGCCATTTGCGAACGGGGGCGGAGCAGCATGGGCAGCAGCGAGCGGCCTGTCACGGCGATGAGCACAACCGCGCCGCCGATCATGGCCCAGGGGCCGGGACGCTCGCCCAGGATCAGGTAGACCCAGACCGGGTTGAGCAGCGGCTCGACGACCGGCACGAGCACGGCCACCATGGCGCTGACCTGGCGCACGGCCCAGGCGTAGAGCAGGTAGGGTAGCCCGAGTTGGAACACGCCCAGGAGCAGCAGGCCAGCGACGTCCGACAGGTCCGGAGTTTTTTCGAAGCAGAAGGGCAGGCAGACCGCTGCGGCGAAAATGTTGCCCCAGACCAGGGAGCCGTAGGGCGAGCCGTCTTTCTGCTTGCGCAGGAAGAGCACCATGAACCCGAAGCTCACGCCGCTGGCCAAGCCGGCCATGTTGCCCCAGAAACCGCTGAAGTCCAGCTTGTCCACGAAGAAAAGGCCCATGCCGGCCATGACCATGGCCGTAGCCAGCCAATCCAGGGCCGTGGTGCGCTCGCCCAGAATCCTAGGCGCGAGCAGGGCCACGTAGATGGGCGCTGTGAACTGGAGCAGGATGGCGTTGGCGGCAGTGGTGAGCTTGGTGGCCGAGACGAAAAGAATTACCGTGGCCGCGTAGGCCAGGGCCGCGCCGATCTGCGCTGCGTCGCGCGGCCGGGCGGGCAGTCCGCGCAGGGCGATGAGCAGCAGGGCGCAGACCGTGCTGCGCAAGCCCGCCACGGCCAGAGGCGGCAGATCCACGAGCTTGATGAGCACACCGCCCGAGCTCCACATGGCGGCAGTGAGCGCCAGGGCCAAAATGGGCCGCAAAGGCGAGGCGTGACTTTCGCTATCGATGTGCGCCATGATTTGCTCCCCGTGGATTCACGGATATCAAAGGTGCCCATCTAGCCGAGATGCGGTTGGCTGGCAATGCGGTGCAACCGTGCAGCGCCATGGGGGTTGAACCATTGATCCGTATCTGCGTATGAGCAGTTCCCGGCCGCTGGTCGGACAGCCAAACAAGGATTGTGAATGCCCGCCGAGAATGCCTTGCCGAATGTATTTCTGCCGCGTCTGCCAGTGGTGCAGGTCGCCGGAGTGGTGGACGTCGCCGAAGCCAGGCTCCTGGATCATCTGGGCGTGGACCTCATCGGCTTTCCTTTGCGCCTGGACGTGCATGCGCCGGACCTGAGCGAGGCGCAGGCCGCCGAAGTCATCCGCGCCGCCGACATCTCCGGCAAGAGCGTGTGCATCACCTACGAGTCAGATCCGGCGCAGGTCGTGACGCTTTGCCGGGGGCTCGGCGTGCGCCTCGTGCAGCTGCATGGCCCGGTTCAGGCCGAGGCCTGTCGGTGCATCAAGGAGATTGATCCGGGCCTAGGCATCATGAAGAGCATCGTCGTGGGCCGGGACGGCGACATGGCGCGGCTCAATGCGCTGCTGTCGGCCTATGCGCCTTTCGCGGACGCCTTCATTACCGACACCTTCGATCCGGCCACGGGCGCGAGCGGGGCCACGGGCCGCACGCACGACTGGGCCGTTAGCCGGGCGCTGACCGAAGCCGCCGAGGCCTTGGACCGGCCGCTCATGCTAGCGGGTGGGCTGAATGCAGAGAATGTCGCGGATGCAATCCGAGCGGTACGTCCGTGGGGAGTGGACGCGCACACGGGTCTGGAGGACGGTTCGGGCCGCAAGGACCCGGGCAAGGTGCGCAGGTTCGTGGAAGAAGCGCACGCGGCGTTCAGCGTTTTAACGGAAGTTTACGAGCTATGACTCAGGGTGACCCTTTCACCGGCCTTGAAGCTAGCTCCCGATTCTGTCTTCGAAGCGAATTGAGGAGGGCTCTGCCCTCCTCAAATTTCTCCAGCAGGGCCCTTACTCGAATAGGGCCCCCGCATCTGCGATATTTCTTGCTGAATAGCCGCGAGCTTAATCAGGCGACCACCGGTCAGAGCCTTTGTAAACCCGTCCTAGTGCTCGGTACCCGTGACCGATTTGAAGATCATGGAGGCCAGACATTTGCGTTCCTCGGGCGTGCCTACGTCCCATAGCTCCTTGAGCACCTGTTCTTCCTTCGTGCCTGGGCAGACGTTCTCGGAGAGGTAGTTGCCGACCCTGACGGCCATGGACTTGATGGTGTCTTCCGACACTCCCAGGGAGCGGGCCCGGCCGATGTTGTCGGACAACGTCTCGCGCCAGGTTTTCCAATCATTCATGAATTCCATGGAAGCGATACACTTGGATTGTTCCTGCATGGCTTTCTCCTGCGCTGATTAGGGTTTGCCCCCACCTGCAACAAGCAAGCGAAAGTGCGACTCCGCGTGCCTGCGCCGTTCTCCAGTAGCTCCTCCGCCCATCTTTAGGAGCGAAGGAATTTTGCCATTGCAGTACTTTTGCGAAGGGTCGTGGCGTTGTCAACGCTCATTGCGGAAAATATGTGAGCTCTTGTTTGGCGGGAAGTCGGCTTAGACATTACAACAACATAGCTGGTAATGCTTTTTTACTGGCTGTAATTATGGGATTAATGCTGATCAGCGCTGTAGATGCGGAGATGCAATGCGGATGTGAGTGGCTCCATATGAATTCGTGCTGTCCCGCGCTCTTCGTTACATTTCAAAACGATGGGAGCCCGTGCCGGATGCCGCCATGAAATTCAGCGCGGCGGTTCGGACTTGCGGGCGCGGCGATCGGAAGGAGGTCGAGGCTATCAGGGGCGTGCGGCCGTGAGGCGTTGGGCTCGTACATGGGGTTGGTGGACGCCTTGGGCCGCAAGAATGTGGACAAAGTGCGGAGTTTCGTGGAGAACGCTAGGGCGGCGTTCAATGTCTAATATAAAATTCTGAGTTAATGATTGATAATTACACAAAAATCAATTTCGATCACGTGAGTATTGTACCCTCACTTAAAGGAGAAACGTGTATGGAGGCAAGTGATCAAATAAAGTATATTAAGGCTGGGATTGATCTTTTAAAGCAATTCATTCCGAGCGTCGACTGGGGTGTAAGGGAAAAGGTTGTTCATGATTACATGAGGGACGCAATTCGAATTAAGCCAGACGGTCTTATGCGAAAGATATCTTATGATGAAGACAAGCTGGTTTGGTATATAATGCTTGCGGAGGCCTACATGAACAAGTCATTTAACTATGAGATATTTCAAGGTTCAAGGGTAATACCGTATTTCATCGCGCTTGGTAAAAATATTGACAGTATAAAGCAAATTAAGAATTATCAAAATATAGTAAACCGTCTGGTTAGGGTAAAAAATGATCACCCAGACGCAGGCATTTTTGAGCTGCTAGTCGCTTTGCTTTATATAAGAAATGGATATAAAGTTGAATTTATACCTGAGACTCAGGTCGAGAAGACTCCTGACATTTATGCATATAAGGATGACGAGCTATATATAGAATGCAAGCGGTTCACCAAGATTTCAGAATTTTCTATTAAGGAACGTGAAAAGTGGTTAAGTATGTGGGGGCCGCTCGGTATGCACATACAAAAAAATAGAATTCCAATATACATAAAAATAAAATTTCATAAGACATTGCAAGAATATAGTAACGATTATCTTGCTCTAGAATTGATTCCAAAATTAAAGTTAATTCCTACCACATTTCGTTCAATTCCTATCGACAACAATGATATGACTGTTGAGGTTAGGCCTGTTGATCAGAGAAGAATAAAAGATTTGTGTAGATCAGAACTAATCCATTCTAATAGTGCTTATTTGATAAAGGCCGTTCTCGGAGAGCACGCCCCATTTTCAAATTATAGGTTGATTCTTGATGCTAAAAGGGATGAGGAAATCCCAACCATGATAGACGATTTGAGATTCGCTGCTGGGGCATTGTGGGAGTGTGATTCCTTAGAAGCCAAAATCCAAAAAGCAAGACACATTAAACGCCAATTGGCAAAGGCTGTTGAACAACTACCTGATAATAAGGCAGGAGTTATTCATATTGGGATCGAGGCAGTAGAGGGCGACGAGATTGAGCAAATACGCCTACTTAAATCATTTGAAGCCTTAATGGACTTTGATATGAAGGGCAAAATGATTTCTTGGCTTCGTTATCATATACTAGCGCCTGGAACATCACCAGAAGAGACTTGGTTTTTTGAAGAAACTGCTGTTAATTTCTGCGCGAGCAACACCAGAATACCAGACTTAAAAACGCATTCACTTATCCCTTTTGACGAAATCAAAGACGGTTTTGCTTGGGACTACAGGTGAATGCCCATTAATATTATGTCATCTTCTGGATAAAGGGGGAAAGGCGAAGCCTTTCCCCCTTCTAATTTTTAGCTGGCCTTGGCCGAGCGGATGGCCTCGTCAACGCGCTCGATGGTCTGCAGCACGTTGAGTCCGTCCTCGCCCGTGATGGGCATTGGCTTGCCGCTTTCCAGGGCACCCAGGAAGGCGGTCAGCTCTTCGCGCACGGGCTCCTTGAACATGACCGGCCATTCGCGCACGTTGTAGCTCGACTGGTAGGTCTCGAACTTGGAGTATTCCTTGACCTGCTGGGTGATGAGGTTGCCCTCGATGTAGCGGGTCTTGGTGGCCACGTGGATCTGGCGCGACTTGTAGGGCGTGATCCAGTTGCAGTTGATCTGGCCCAGCACGCCGTTCTCCATCTCGGCCGAGATGATGACGGTGTCCTCGTGCTGCCCGATGTTGCAGGAGGTCACGGCGTAGATGTTCTTGTAGTTCGAGCCGGAGATGTACCGGATGAGGTCGATGTCGTGGGAGGCCAGGTCGCGGATGACGCCCACGTCCTGGATGCGCGGCGGATAGGGCCCGACGCGTTCGATCTGGATGGAGATGACCCCGTTATCCTGGATCAGCTCGCGGATGCGTCTCACGGCCGGGTTGAAGCGTTCCACGTGGCCGGTCATGAGCGGTATGCCCTTGGCCTTGGCCGCGCTGACCAGCTCCAGGCCCTCGGCCGCGGTCTTGGCCAGGGGCTTTTCGAGGAGCAGGGGGATGCCGCGCTCGATGACGGCCATGCCCGTCTTGTGGTGCATGAAAGTCGGCACGCAGACGCTCACCGCGTCGAACTTGTTGCCCAGGAAGGTGTCCAGATCCTTGTAGGTCGGCACACCGTACTTGTCCTTGGCCTCGGCCAACGCCTTGTCGTCCACGTCCATGACGCCGACGACCTCCACGCCCCGAAGTTCCGAATAAATGCGCAGATGGACCTTGCCCATCCAGCCAAGACCGATAACGCCTACTCGCATATCTCTGCTCGCTCGTGTTTACCTGTGAATGGAAGCGCGGGAAGTCCCGCAGACAATACAGGACCGCAATCCATGCGGCGCGGCCTGGGCGATGAGATGCCTGGCGCGGGTCTGAAGCCGTAACAATGGAGGGTGATGCGGTCGTACGCCGCGAAGTCGCGTAAAGGGCGGGTTCGCGGTTGCCAACAGGGGCGGAGGATAGTATCCGGGGAACCGAAGATCAATCTTTTTCCGCGCGGAATGGCATGAACGAGCAGCATACGGCCGCAAGGCCCATCTGGATCAGTGCGGGCGAGGCTTCGGGCGACATGCACGGCGCTGCGCTCATGCGCGGCTTTGCCGCGGCGGGCGCGCGGCGCGAGTTCACGGGCATGGGCGGTCCGGCCATGCTGGCCGAGGGCTTCGACGCCGAGTTCGGCAGCCACGAGGTTTCGCTCGTGGGCTTCACGGAGGTCTTCGCCCATCTGCCGCGCATCGTTGGACTGCTGGGCCGGGTCTACAAGCGGCTCAAGCAAGTGCGGCCTGCGGCGGTGGTGCTGGTGGACGCACCGGACTTCAATTTCCTCGTGGCGCGCATGGCCCGTCGCCTGGGCATCCCGGCCTACTACTACATCAGCCCGCAGGTCTGGGCTTGGCGCAAGGGCCGGGTGAATTTCCTGCGCGACTACGTGCGCAAGGTGCTGTGCATCCTGCCCTTCGAACAGGAGTTCTACCGCTGCCACGGCGCGCACGCCGACTACGTGGGCCATCCGCTACTGGACGAGATTCCCCTGGACCGGCTGGACGCAATGCAGCCCGAGCCGAAGCGGATCGGCATCCTGCCCGGCAGTCGACGGCGCGAGGTGGCCACGCTTCTGCCGCTTTTCGGGCAGGCGGCCGGCATGCTTTACGCCCGCGACCCGGAGCTGCGCTTCACCCTTGTGCGCGCGCCGGGCATGGACGAAGCCTTGCTGCGGAAGCACCTGCCGCCGGAGCTTCCGGTCGAGATCGTCGGCCCCGCGGAGCGCTACCTGCACATGCGCCGCTGCCGTCTGCTGCTGGCCGCCTCGGGCACTGTGACCCTGGAGACCGCGCTCATCGGCACGCCCACGGTGGTGGCCTACATCGTTTCGCCTCTGACCTACGCCCTGGGTCGCATGATCATCGACATACCTTTTTTCAGCCTGCCCAACCTCATCATGGGCCGGCAGGTCATCCCGGAGCTGCTGCAGGCCGAGGCCACGCCGGAGCGCATGGTCGCCGAGGCCGAACCCTGGCTGCGCGACGAAGCGGCCTATGCCGCCGTGAAGGCCGACCTAGCCGGCCTGCGCGAGAAGTGCGGCGCGCCGGGTGCGGCCGGGCGGGCCGCCGGGATCATCCTGGAGGATTTGCGCAGCCTGGGGCGATAAAGCCTTTTGGACAAGAACCGGGAAGGGCTTTGCCCTCCCCAGACCCCACCTACCAGGGCCGACGCGGCTCTGGACCCGCGTAATTCTTCGCGGATCCGCCTACCAGGCCAACTCCGCTCAAGTTTCTCCTGAAGAATTCCTGTCGCGAGAGACTTTCCCGCGTATTATCAGCCTGCAGAACTACTTGGCCGGCGTGCTGTCCAGCGTTCCCATTTCCTCTCCCATTCTCTCATTGTTCGGCCCGCAGGATGCGCTACAAGAAAGCCTGGAGTCTCATAACGCCAATCCGGAACGGGGAAAGGGGGACGCATGGGGTTCTTGAGCGAAGACGAAGCCAGAAAGACCATCGAGCAGGCCCAGAGGGAGCTCGAGGTGCTTCCGGACGCGCAGGCGTACTACAACCAAGCCACGGCCGAGCTGTACCTTGGGCGGATCGAGGATGCCGCAAGCCACTTCAGGCAGGCCTTGCGGCTCAAACCTGATTTCGCGGCGGCCTGGGTCAACCTGGGCGGAGCGCTTCTGCGCCTGGGCAAGCTGGAGGAGGCCGAGGCCGCCAACAAGCGGGCCATAGAAGCGGACCCGGACCTGACCGCCGGCTATCTGAACCTTGGCCTTATTCATTTGAACCGGGGCGAATGGGAGGAGGCGGCCAGAATCTACGAACAGGCCCTGTCCTTGGACATGCTCAATCCGGAGGCCCACGCAAGTCTGGGCATGGCGTACCTGAAGACCGACAATCTCGACAAGGCCATCGAGGAAGGCATGAAAGCTATCGGCCAGCGGCCGGGCTTCGGCGCGGCCTACGAGTTGGTCTGTGCGGCATATGCCGAGCAGGGCGACAATGCCGCGGCCAACGCGCACTGCGAGATGGCCGAAAAGCTCGGCTATCCGATCTCCGAAGGGGTGCGGGGCAGGATCGGACGAGCGTGAAGCCCCCGGCCTCGGGCCGGGGGCTTCGCTGGATTGTCGTGCTAGAGCATTTTGCTTTTGAAAATGCTCTGCAAGCCATGCGTCGGCATGGCTTGCTGCCGCGTAGGCGTAGGCGCAATTCACTTGCGCCGTCAACGCCGGAGCGGGCGTCTTAAAAGCAATCTGCTCTAGGACGGCTTGAACTTGACCTGCTTGCGCGCACCCTCGCTATGGGCGGAGATCTGGCCGATGCCGGGGATGTCCACGGTGTCAGCGTTCTTCAAGGCCCTGGGGATGCAGGCGAAGATGATGTCCACGGTATCGCGGGCGTCGAAATCCTTCTGGAACAGGTCGGGCATCTTCTCCTTAAGGGCGGACGTGAATTCCTGAGTGGTAATCATACCCATCGCTCCTTGAGGTTAGTGTGAGCTGCTTTCGCTGATGCGGTCCATGAGGCTGCGCGTGGGCGTGAACACGACGCGGCCCTGCTCCGTGCGGAACTCGCCAATGCCCGCTATCTCCACCAGCTCATTGCCCACCTTGTCCTTGATCAGCCCGAAGACGATGTCCACGGCCTGCTCGGCTTTTTTGGCGTCACTGAACAGGTTCGGGAGCTCTAGCATAAGCTCGTTGACGTAGGTGTGCTTGTCGATCATTTCAACTGACCTCCTCCATTAGTGATAGGGGGACCTGCCAATCCTCATTCTCTAGGCCTACTGGATACAAAGCATGGTGGCAATGAGAGAAAGGTGCAGGGTGGGTCTAACGCGATGTCGGCAATCGGCGGATGCCGGCCTTAAAGCTGCGCCGCCTGCGGCAGACAAGATCAGGAGCGAAACAGGCCGGACAGGGCCTTTCGGTCGTGTGTCGGTATCGGATAAAAAGGCCGGGCGTTTTTGCCCGGCCCTGTAATGGCACTATAAAAATAACCTCGCGGGTCCAGGATGCGCACCTTGTCGGAGTGGCCTTGGCGGAAGTGGGTCTGGGAGAGGAGCGAGCCGCTCTGGCAGGCAGCGCCTTCTCCCAATTATTTACGGGCGTCGTCAGGCGTACTGTTCGTGGGTCAGGCAGTGGACGGAGCCTTGGCCCAGCACGAGGTCCACGGCGTGGATGCCCGTGACCGCGCGGCCGGGGAAGAGGTCGGCTAGGATGCCCAGGGCTCGGTAGTCGGCCGGGTCGTTGAAGGTGGGCACCAGCACGGCCGTGTTGGCGATGTAGAAGTTGGCGTAGCTGGCCGGCAGGCGCATGCCGCCGTAATACAGGGGCCTGGGCATGGGCAGGTCCACGACCTCCAGGCGCGCGCCGTCCTCCAGCCGGGCATCCTTCAGGATCGCCATGTTTTCGCGCAGAATGGCGTGGTTCGGGTCGGCCGGATCGTCCTCGCGGCAGTGCACCACGGTAGTCCTGTTCACGAAGCGGCACACGTCGTCTACGTGGCCGTGGGTGTCGTCGCCGGCCACGCCGCCGGGCAGCCAGACCACGTTGCCCGCACCCAGCCAGCGGCCGAACATCTCGGCGTAGTCATCTTTCGTGAAGCCGGGGTTGCGCACCTGCACGTCCGGGTGCTGCAGACACTCCTCGGTGACCAGGATGGTCCCGCTGCCGTTCACATCCAGCGCGCCGCCTTCCAGCACGACCTGGCGGCCCTTGTGCTCGATGGGCAGGAGCGGCAGATCAACGGCCTGGCGCACGTACTCGGGCACGCGCGCGTCATATGTATGGTTCTTGTACTTGGCCCAACCGTTAAAGCGGAAGGCGGCCATGAGCGTGTCGCCCTCGCCGTTCTTGACGAAGGCGGGCAGCGTGTCGCGGGCCCAGCCCCGGTTGGTGCGGCCCACCACGAACTCCACGGCCGAGAGGTCCGCATGGGCCTTTTCCAGCACGCGTTTGGCCTTGGGAATGACCGGCTCGTCGTCCACCAGCAAGCGCACGGTCTCGGACGCGGCCAGCTTGCGCACCATCTCGGCGTAGCACCAGGGGATAACCGCGAACTTGCCGGGCCAGTCCTCGCGGTACTGGGGCCATACGAGCCAGGTGGCCTCGTGCTTTTCCCACTCGGCGGGCAGGCGATAGGCCCTAGGCGTCTCGCTCACTTGAGAAACCTCCTGCACATGCCCTCGTAGGCGTCGATGCGCCGGTCGCGCAAAAACGGCCAGATCTGGCGCGTGCGCTCGCACTCGGCGGGGTCGACCTCGGCCAGCACGATCTCCTCCTTGTCCGTGGAGGCCTGGGCCAGGATCTTGCCGAAAGGTCCGGCGATGAACGACGAGCCCCAGAATTCGATCTCGCTGCCGTCGCTGGCGGTTTCCGTGCCCACGCGGTTCACGGCGGCCACGAACAGGCCGTTGGCGATGGCGTGGGAGCGCTGGATGGTCATCCAGGCGTCGCGCTGCTCGGCCCCGAACTCGTCCTTCTCGGCCGGCTGCCAGCCGATGGCCGTGGGATAGAACAGGATCATCGCGCCGGTCATGGCCGTAAGCCGAGCGGCCTCCGGGAACCACTGGTCCCAGCAGATGAGCGTGCCGACCGGCCCCACGGGAGTGTCGAAGCTGGCGAAGCCCAGGTCGCCGGGCGTGAAGTAGAACTTCTCGTAGAAGCCGGGATCGTCCGGGATGTGCATCTTGCGGTAGATGCCCAGTATCTTTCCGTCCGGCCCGATGACCGCCTGGCTGTTGTGGTACACGCCCGGCGCGCGGCGCTCGAAGATGGGCGCCACGAGCGTGACCTTGGCCTTGCGGGCAACCTCGGCCATGGCCTCGGTGGTCGGACCGGGCAGGCTCTCGGCCAGCCCGAAGTGGGCGTGGTCCTCGGTCTGGCAGAAATAGGCCGTGGCGAACAGCTCGGGCAGGCAGACCAGCCGCGCGCCGGCGCGGGCCGCGCGCTCGACCATGTCTGCAGCCTTGGCGATGCTCGCGTCCTTGGTTTTTTCCGGGGCCATCTGGATGAGCCCCACGGTAAAGCGTTGCATGGCGTATCCTGGTAGGTCGTTTTCGTCGCTCTCCATAGCGAACACAGGGGCGGCCGACAAGCTGCCGACCGCCCCCTTGCGTCAATATGCCTGCCTTGGCGGGCGATAGTCCAGCCGTCTATCCTTCCAACCCCATGCCGGGCCGCATGATCTGGCCGGTCAAGTTCGTCTCGTAGCCGCCCAGGCCTCTGATCTTGGCCTGGAACTCGGGCGAGCGGACCATGGCCAGCAGGGCCGCGATGCGCGGATCGTCCAGGAAGCGCGTTGGGATGAGCAGGTCGTAGCGCTCGCGGGCCAGTTCGACGAAATCCAGGTCCAGGGCCTTGGCCGCTGCGTATATGCCCAGACCGCAGTCGGCCGCGCCCGTGAGCACGTTCACGGCCACGGCCATGTGCGTGAACTCTTCCTTGTCGTAGCCGCACACCTGCTCGGGCTTGATGCCCGCGGTCTTCAGGTGGTGGTCCAGCAGGATGCGCGTGCCGGCCCCGCGCTGTCGGTTGATGAAGCGCACGTCCTCACGGGCCAGGTCGGCCACGCCCTTGATGAACTTCGGGTTGCCCTTGGCCAGGATAAGGCCCTGGTGGCGGATGGCCAGGTTCACGGTCGTGATGTCCTGGTCCGGGACGTATTTGGCGAGGAACGGGAAGTTGAAATCCCCGGTTTCGGGATCGAAGAGGTGAGCGCCGGCGCATAAAGCCAAGCCACCCTTGAGAGCATTGATGCCGCCCATGCTGCCCACGTGGGTCGAGGACATGCGCACGGGCTCAGCCAGGCCCATGAGCTCGTTGGCCAGCAGGTCCAGGGTGTTGTCGTGGCTGCCCACGATCACCAGCGTGCGATCCAGCTCGGCCATGGGCGCAAGCAGTTCGGCGCGCACGGTCGCCCCGGCTTCCAGTCCTTCGAGCTGTTCGGGCACGCGGGTCATGGCCTGGGCGCGGGTGAGCGTGGTGATCATGCCCGCGCCGCGCGCCAGCGGAGTGGCCACCCAGCGCTGGCCCACGCGGCCAACGGCCAGACGCACGAACTCCTCGGTGCCGAGCTTGGAGGGGACCTTGCGCGTCAGCTCCACGTCGAGCCCGGCGCGCTCCGGAGCGTCGAAGCGGCCGAGCCAGGCCGCCAAGGGCCGCACCAGCTCCTCGAAACAGATGACCGCGCTCACGGGGTAGCCGGGCGCGCCCACCAGGAGCTTGCCGTTTTGCGCCACGCCGAGCAGCGACGGCTTGCCGGGCATGGCCGCCACGCCGTGCACGAGCACCCGGCCCACGCGCTCCATGACCGTGCGCGTGTAGTCCTTGCTGCCGGCCGAGGAACCCGCGCCGATGACCACGATATGCGCGTCGGAATCCAGGGCCTGGCGCGCGGCGGCTTCCAGGGCTTCCAGGTTGTCGGGCACGGGCGGCACGCGCCGGGCTTCAAGGCCCCAGGAGCGGGCCAGGGCGCAGAGCATGACCGAGTTGCTTTCCACCACCTGTCCGGCCTTGGGTTCGGGCCGCTGCATGAAGTCGAGTACCTCGTCGCCCGTGGGGATGAAGGCCAGGCGGACGGGCTCGAAGGCCTCGACCTGCCAGATGCCGGCCGAGAGCAGCGCGCCCAGGTCGTAGGCCGAGATCCTGCGGCCCTGCGGCATGAGCAGCTCCGTGGCCACGATGTCCTCGCCGATGCGCCGCACGTGCTGCATGGGAAAGGCCGGGGCTTCCAAGGCCACCGTGTCCTCGCCTTCCTGGACCACGTTCTCGATCATGACCACGGCGTCGAAGCCCGCCGGCAGCGGGTGGCCCGTGTTCACGGGCGCGTAGCCCTGGCCGAGGCGCAGGCGCACGGGCGAGCCCTCGCGGGCCGCGAAGGTCTCCTTGGCGCGCACAGCGATGCCGTCCATGGCCGCGCTGTGGAAGGTGGGCGAGGAGTAGCGGGCGAACACCGGCCCGGCCAGGACCCGGCCGGCGGCGTCTTGGGTGTCCACGTCCTCGCGGCCCACCAGCGCCTCGCGGTCCAGAGCGGCCTTGAGCGTTTCCACGGCCTGGGTCAGGGGCACGGTATGCAGATAGATGTTGCGCTCCACGGGGTCTCTCCATGTCTCTGGTTTCATTGGCGCACGCGCGGGAACGTATTTATGCCATCGCGGACACAATCTAGCCCAAAGCTGCCTGTCGGGTAAAGGCACGCATAATGAGCTGGCGGGGCGGAAGCAGAAATCGGTTAACCTTGGGCATGAAAGACGATACTCTGTCTGCATGAAAAGGATTCTGGCCGCGGATATCGGGGGAACCAACAGCCGATTCGCCTCCTTTACGACCGATGGCTTGAGCCTGGTCCTGGAGGATATGCTGCGTTTGCCCACCAAGCAGTTCGGGTCGTTCCTGGAGTTGGTGGACGCCCTGGAAGGCGAAGGGTTTCCGGCCTCCCTCCGGCGTAGCGACATGACGGTCATCGCCGTGGCCGGCGCGGTGCGCGAGCGGGTCTACGCCAAGCCGCCTAACATACCCTGGGAGATCGACTTCTCTCACGGCCGGGAGATATTCGGCGAGGGCGGTTACTTCCTCATTAACGACTTCGTGGCCCAGGCCTTCGGCTGTCAGACCGACGCGGCAGTCGGCGCGCGCGAGATCAAGCCCGGCACGGCCCAGGAGGACGCGGCTCTGGCCGCAATAGGCGCAGGCACGGGCCTTGGCCATTGCGCGCTGCTGCCTGACCTGTGCGGCGGATACATCGCCGCGCCGTCAGAGGCGGGTCATGCCTCCTTCGCCTTCATGGGGCCCGAGGAGCAGGAGTACGAGCGCTTCCTGCTGGCCAGGACCGGCAAGCCCTACGCCTATGGCGACATCGTGGTCACCGGCCTTGGGCTGTCGCTTGTGCACGGCTTTTTGACCGACGAGGATCTGGACCCTGCCGGGGTCTCGGCCCGCCTGACGGAAGACTGCGCCACCACGGCCTGGTTCGCGCGCTTCTACGGCCGGGCCTGCCGCAACTACGCCCTGAGCGTGCTGGCCATGCGCGGCGTCCATGTGGTAGGAGGCGTGGCGGCCAAGAATCCCATGCTGGTCATGCACCCGAACTTCCGCCAGGAGTTCGTGGAGTCGCCGAATTATGGCTGGCTGCTGCGTGAGATCCCGGTGTACCTGAACGACAACGAGGACAGCGGGTTATGGGGAGCAGCCTTTTACGGTCTTATGAACCTGCGTTGACGATCCGTTGCAAAGCGGGTTCACTGGCCAGGACGGCCCGCCCGGTGTGAAGAATGCGAGTCGTCCGTGCGCAAAGGTTGGGCTTGCCCGAACATTGCTAAGTTGAAGCGCAGGACGGTCTTTTGATAAGCTTGCAGTCGCTCTTGGCGTCTAGAGCAGATTCCTTTTAAGACGCCCACTCCGGCGTTGACGGCGCAAGTGAATTGCGCCTACGCCTACACGGCGGCAAGCCATGCCGACGCATGGCTTACAGAGCATTTTCAAAAGCAAAATGCTCTAATCCCCGTGGATGGTCTGCGGATGATCATGCGGATGTGCATTGGTCGTTCTTACGACAAAAAATCCTGCACTTTTGGCGGTACTCAATGCGCCACGCCGGGCGGGGAGCGGCAGTCTTCTTCACTAATGCAATCTGGAACACATTCTGCATTATCCATATAGAGGTTGCGGGCAAACCAACTAGTTGAAGTAAAAGCCGATGACAAAGCTATCCTTGGACCAATTACGGCCGGGCATGAGGCTGGCCGCCGACCTGCAATCCGACATGGGCCGCTTCCTGTTGGCCAAGGGCACCGAGCTGGACGACAGCCACATGCGCATCATGCGCATTTGGGGCGTGACCGCCGTCGAAGTGGAGAGCGAAGAGAAGCAGGATCAGACCCCGGAAGCGCCTCCCGCCGCCCTGGCTACAGCCCAGGAGATCATGCGCCTGCGGCTTCGGCTCAACGACCTCGAATATCCGGCCATCAAGGAACTGTTCAGGCTCTGCTCCTCGCGCCTGGTTCGGAGCATCAACCTGAACCCCAATAAGGCCAAGGCTTTCTTGTCCAACAAGCCCTCGGGCTCGTCTTCCGGAGTGCTGGAAAAGCTGGAAGGCAAATACCGATCCACTCCCGAAGCCATCCTGGGCAGCGGGGATGTGACCCTGGCCTCCCTGCCCGCATTCCTGTCCGAGCTGGTGGACATCATCAACAACCCACGCTGCTCCGCGCTGGAGATCGCCCGCGTGGTGGAGAGGGATACCACGCTCACGGCCAGGCTTCTGCGCATCGTAAACAGCCCCTTTTACGGCTTTCCCTCCAAGGTCGATACCATTTCGCGGGCCGTGACCGTCATCGGCAGCCGGCAGTTGACCACTTTGGCCATGGGCGTGGCCGCCATCCATTCCTTCCAGGATATTCCCGAGGGATTGGTGGATATGCGCGACTTCTGGCGGCACAGCCTCATGTGCGGCTTTGCCTGCCGCATTCTGGCCAGCTACACCAACACGCCGAATTCCGAACGGTTCTTTGTCTCGGGCCTGCTGCACGACATCGGCCGGCTGGCTTTGTACAAGAACCGGCCCAGGGAATCAGCGGAGGTGTTGGCAACGGCCCGGGCTTTGCGCGAGTCAAGCGAGCGGGTGGAGCGCAAACTTTTCGGCTTCGACCACGGCGCCCTGGGCGGCCATCTGCTCAAGACCTGGAATTTCCCCCTGGTGCTCGAAAATTCCGTCCGCTACCACCATTCGCCCATGGGCAGTCCGAGCTTCCGCGAGACGGCCATGGTGCATTTTTCGGATGTGCTGGCCTGGGCCCTGGATCAGGATGGGCTGGAAATGGTCGTCCCTCCGCTAAACGCCACGGTCTGGGAGTCCTTGGGCCTGCCTGCTGTTTCGTTGTCGGCGGTCGTGGAGCAGCTTGAGTTTCTGTACAATCAAACAGCCCGGTACTTCCTCGGCGATGAATAACACCAAGGAACTCAAGCATCAGGTGCGCCAGCTGGAATCCAGGATCGAGTTCCTGGAGGAGCAGAAGCGCTTCACCCTGGACCTGCTGGAGGCCGCCTCCTCGCTGGGCGACTTCCAAACCGCCATAGGCAGGCTGCAGGACCCGTCGATCATTCTTCAGGAAACCGCCAGCCGCATCCAGCAGCTTTTATCCATGCGCACGCAAGCCATCTACCTGGTGGACGAGCGCGACTCGGACTTCAAGCCTGCCTTCTGCTCTCCCGCCGAAGACAGCGAGTTCGTGGCCGAGAACCTGGCCCATCTCATCGACAAGGGCATCTTCGCCTGGGCCCTGCGCGAGAAGCGGCCCGTGTTCATCAGCGGCAAGGACGGCGTCAGCCGTTTCGTGCTGCACGCCCTGGCCACCAGCTCGCGCGTGCGCGGCATGTACCTGGGAGTGCTCTCGGACAAGCCCGGCGAGGTCTACGACTATTCCCTGGCGCTTTTGTCCATCCTGCTGGCCAACAGCGCCAACGCTCTGGAGAGCTTCGAGCTGTACAAGTGGATCAATAAGATCAACCAGGACCTGGAGCAGAAGGTCAGGGCCCTGGCCACGTCCGAGCAGGAGCTCAAGCGGCACCGCTACCATCTCCAGGAACTCGTGGGAGAGCGTACGGTCGAGCTCAATAAGGTTGTGGACAGGCTCAAGGACTCCGTGCGCGAGAAGGACATTCTGCACAAGGAAGTGCATCAGCGGGTCACGGGCAATCTCCAGGCAATCATGGGGCTGCTCAGCCTGCAGTCCGAGCGTGCCGGGGACGACGTCGTGCGCGGGGCCTTGGGCGAGTCGCAGGCGCGCGTCCGCGCCCTGTGCCTTATCCAGGAGAGCCTGTATCGCGCGGGGAACATCGCCAATGTCGAGTTTCAGCCCTACCTTGCCAGCCTGACACAAGAGCTGCTGCAATCCTTGGCTTCGGGCCGCGCCGACATCGAGCTTGGCCTGGACGCTCAGAATGTGACCCTTGGCATGGACCAGGCTGTGTCCTGCGGCCTGATCGTTAATGAGCTGCTCGCCAACTGTCTCGGCCATGCCTTCCCTGGCGGGCGGTCGGGACGCATTGGCGTCGGGCTCCGCCTGCGGGGTGCCGAATGCAGCCTTTTCGTGGAAGACGACGGCGTCGGCCTGTCTTTAGGTTCTGAGAGCCGCGAGCCGCAATCGCTGGGTTTCCAATTCGTGCGAAGCCTGGCGGCCCAGCTTGGCGGCCGTCTGGACTTCACCCGTCTCGATCCCGGCACCCGCGTCAGCGTGACCTTCAGCCCTTGCGGCACCCAGTCTGGAGCTCTTCCCGTATAGTGCACGCCTTGGCGTGCTGAAGGAGTCCCGCATGCCCTTCGTGAACATCAAGATTACCCGCGAGGGGGCCACGGCCGAGCAGAAGGCCGAACTCATCCGAGGCGTCACCGAGTTGTTGCGCGACGTGCTGGGCAAGAACCCGGCCACCACCGTCGTGGTCATCGACGAGGTGGACACGGATAACTGGGGCATCGGCGGCGAGACGGTCACGGTACGCCGTAAGCAGGGCCGCTAGAGCGGAGCCGCATGCTTTCATTTGAATCGGGAAGGGCGTTGCCCTCCCCGAACCCCACCCACCAGGGCCGACGCGGCCCTGGACCCGCGCAATTCGTTCGCGCAATGCTCCAGCTTCGATCGGTTCATGGCGCGGCCTTCGGCGGCTTATCCAGCAGGGTTACCGTCAGCAGGACCGGCGCTCCCGAGACCCGGCTGTTCAGGCGTTCCTGCAGATAGTCGCTGATCTCCCCGCGCAGGCCTTCTCTGTCCTTCCGGTTCAGGTTTCCGATCTTGGGCATTACCCAGGCTTGCGCCAGGACGGCCGGGTCCTTGCCTAGGCCCGTTTGAAGAAAACGCGCCTGGGAATCCACCAGCACCGCATCCCCGCGCTCCCGCATTGATTGATCCATGACATTCAGGGCCGTCTGGGCCTTGCTGCCGCCCTGAAAGGTCGGGTCCGCGCGAACCTGCAGGAAGATGAGCCCGGCGAAAGCCATCGCCATGACCGCCAGCAGCAGGCCGAGCATTCCGCGCCGGCCCTGGGTGAAGCGGCTGGAGTGCGGGCGTACGCCGAACAGGGCGAAGACCAGGCCCCCGGCCACGTTGATGCCAGTGAGCTGGAGCAGGAGTTGAAACAGGCCCGTGGCCGCAAAGGACCATTGGCCGAGGGCCGCGCCCATGCCTACCAATGTGGCGGGCGGTGCCAGGGATGCGGCCACGAGCAGGCCCACGCCCGCGCCGGAAACGAGGTTGTCGCCCTCGGTTTGCAACAGGTTGATGGCTCCGGCCGCTCCCGCCACCACGGGCAGCACGAAGGCCACCATGGATACGCTGGCGATTTGCGACATGAGCTGCGTGGGCGTTTGCGGCCCTATGGCTAGGCTCAGCAGCCAAGCCAGCAGAATGCTCGTGGCCAAGGACGCGAAATAGCGGCCCAGGCTGTGCAGGAACATCTTGCCGTCCCCGATGGCCGTGGCAATGGCTCCGTTCATGGCCGGCTGGGCAAAGGGGGCGATGAGCATGCCCGCCGTGAGTAGATACCAGGCATTGGTGGTCAGTCCGATCCAGGTCACCGCGCCCGAGGCCGCTGCATAGCCCAGGAAGCCCTTCCATGAGCCGATGCTGCGCATGCTGCCGAGCACCACCTCCACGGGGCTGCGCAGCTCCACGTCGCGCACTTGATCGGCGATCTTCTCCGTGGCCAGGTTTATCGGAAGTATGGGCTGCGGATTCAGGGTTACGCTGGCTTGGTCCATGTTTCCGAGCCGATCCAGCATGTCTTCCACCTTGCCGTTGGACACGTGCAGCAGGACCAGATCCTGGTCGCCGCCGTCCCGTGATTCCAGCAGGGCCATGTTCCGGCCATCCAGGTCACGGGCCATGTCCAGGACCTTGCCGCCTTGCCCCCGAGGGACATGCACTACGAGCTGCCGCATGACTTTCCCTTGCGCTACGGTTGCTGTCTGCTTCCTGCGCCTGAAAGCCTAGTTGGATTCGCGCCGCTGCGGGTGATTATTTCGAAGAACCGTGCTCACGCCTAGCGAGCAGCTCTGCCGTGGCCACGCCGACCAGGAGCCAGAACCCGCCCACGATGAGCCCAGCGGTCACATCGCTCAGGAAGTGCACGCTCAGGAAGACCCGGCTGAAGGTGACCAGCAGGACGAGCACTGCGGTCCAGTAGCCGATCTCGAAGCGTCGCGTGGAGTTGGTCAGGTCCCGGATCAGGATGTAGGCGATGAAGCCGTAGACCGCTGCCGCGCCAGTGGCGTGGGCGCTGGGAAAGGACGGGGAAAAGGCCTCCACGCCCACGAGGAACTCCGGGCGCGGCTTGGCGATGGCGTACTTGCCCGCCCAGGTCGTGAGCTGCGAGCCGGCAATGCACAACCACAGAGGCAGCACGTACACGACGCGACGATGGGCGAACAGAAAGCCCGTGGAAACGATGGACACGGCGGTCAGGGTCTCGGTGGAGCCGAGGTTCGTGATCCAGGTGAAGACGAGCACGGCCGTCGGGGAACGCCAGGCCGCCAAGGCTTGATTCACGGCTTGATCCATGACCACGATTTCATTGGCTTCCAGCACCTCGTCCAGAAGCTCCAGGGAAAGCCCGGCAATGTATGCCGCGGCCAGAAACAAGAGCGTCAGCGGCAGCCCGCTGAAGCGCCGGGGGGTGAAACGGGCGTCGAGGAAGCCCATGAATCTGGGGTAGCGCTGGCGCAGCTCATCCAGGAAGCCTTCCGTGCGTTCCCATATACCGCCCTTGGAAAGTCGGTTGTAGACACGTCGCGTCGTTTCCCACAGCAGCCGGCCTACATACAGCACGATGAAGCGCAGCAGTATGAACAGGCCCAGCAGGAGGAGCAGGGAGGCCGCTCCGCTCAGCCTGGCGGCAAGCTCATTCAACACGTGCATGGAGGCATGCTTTCCTTGCCTGGACAGAGGCTCGAGAGAGCTTTGGTCGGGCGATTGGAAGATGATGACGCATGAAGAAACGGATACCAGGATCGCTGGTGGAGGGCATCCGAAATGCGGGTGTCGGAACCGGGCGACCTACACGCCGGGCAGGAGCTTCGCGGCGACGGTTGGCGCACGTGCTCGGCAGGGCGAACGCTCCATCCCTGGAGATGGAGCGTTCGCTGGCGCGAACCACTTGTCCGGCCTTATGGCTTGAGTACGATCTTGATATGGCAGTCCTCCTTCTCCCGAAACTTCCGATAGGCTATGGGCGCGTCATCCAGGCGAATACGGTGCGAGATGATCGCTGACGGATCGATCTCGCCTTTCTGGATGCGCTCGAGCAGCGGGCGCATGTATTTGTGCACGTGCGTCTGGCCCATCTTGAAGGTTAGGCCCTTGGCGAATGCGGAGCCGATGGGGAACTTGTCGGCGAACTGCGCGTACACGCCGGGAATGGAGACCGTGCCGCCCTTGCAGCAGGCCTGGATTGCCTGGCGTAGAGCGTAGGGACGGTCCGTCTCCAGGCGCAGCGTCTGCTTGACCTTGTCGTATATGATGCCGAGCCCCGTGCCGTGCGCTTCCAGGCCCACGGCGTCGATGCAGGCATCCGGCCCGCGTCCCCCGGTGCGCTGCTTCAATTCCTCGACGACGTCCTCGTTTTCCTCATAGTTCAAGGTCTCCGCGCCGCCGAAGGTCTCGGCCAGGCGCAGGCGCTCGGGGATGCGGTCGATGGCGATGACGTGCTCGGCCCCGAGCAGATAGGCGCTCTTGATGGCGAACTGACCAACGGGGCCGCAGCCCCAGACGGCCACTATGTCTCCGGGCTGTATGCCGCAGTACTCGGCGGCCTGGTAGCCTGTGGGCAGTATGTCGGACAGGAAGAGCACCTTCTCGTCGGGGAGGTCGGCGGGGATTTTCACGTGCCCGACATCGGCGAAGGGTACGCGCACGTACTCGGCCTGCCCTCCGGCATAGCCGCCCAGGAGATGCGAGTAACCGAAGATTGCCGCGCCCGCGAAGCCGTACATGCCCTCGGCCATCCAGGCGTTGGGATTGGTATTGTCGCACAGGGACCACATATCCTTCTGGCAGAAGTAGCAGCGTCCGCAGGATATGGGGAAGGGCACGACCACGCGGTCGCCTTTCTTGAGGTTGCGCACCTCCCTACCGACCTCGACGATCTCGCCCATGAATTCGTGCCCAAGTATGTCGCCCTTCTCCATGGTCGGCATGTAGCCGTCGTAGAGGTGGAGATCGGAGCCGCAGATGGCCGTAAGCGAGACCTTTATGATGGCGTCGTGCGGATTGATGATCTTGGGCTCGGGCACATTCTCCACCCGCACGTCGCCTTTGCCGAACCAACAGACTGCTTTCATGGTATCGCTCCTTTCCGGATGCGTCCTAACCCTGCGGTTGGCCGCTGATGGTGGGTATCTCGCCGGTCTCCAGGAGTTGCTTGAGACGCCGCAGGTCTTCCCGGATCTTTTGCGAGGGGTTTTCGCCGAAGAGTTTGGCGAATGCCGCTCCCACTCCGCCGCCCGGAGGGTCGTACACCATGACGACCTGGATTTCAGTTCCGCGCTCGCCGGGCGCATCCTTGAAGAGCACCAGGCCGCCGCTGATCATGTCCGAACCCTGGATCGACTCCCACTCGATGCGCTCGTTCTCGACCTCCCTCACAATAACTGCGTCCCATTCGAGCGTTTTGCCTGCCGGACCTTTGGCCACCCAATGCGACTGCTTGTCATCCTTCACGCTCACGGACTCGAGGTGCTCCATGAAGGTCAAGTTGGTGAAATCCCGCCAGAAGCGGTAGACGTCTGCTCTGGGCCTATTTACTGTCACGGTACGCTGGGCATTGATGCCTTTGAACTCTCCGCGTTTTTCTCCCGCCATGCATGTCTCCTTTCCGACGTTGCCGCCGGACTTGTGCCGGCCCGGGAGCCGGGCGAAACAGCCGTCTTCTTGCTGTCTCCCAGTTTTCATCCAGACCGGTGGTTGGCGATCGCCCCCCACATGCGCGTGATACCGTACGTTTACGCAAGCCCTCACCGCGAAACAGGGAGTCCACCACTGACCATCATGGC
This sequence comes from Desulfocurvibacter africanus subsp. africanus DSM 2603, assembly GCF_000422545.1. NCBI lineage: Bacteria > Pseudomonadati > Thermodesulfobacteriota > Desulfovibrionia > Desulfovibrionales > Desulfovibrionaceae > Desulfocurvibacter > Desulfocurvibacter africanus. The sequence continues at coordinate 503 of NZ_AULZ01000017.1, read as the reverse complement.
ACAGAAGGGCGCGAGCGCAAGTATGGACCGTCAAAGCGGGCAAGGAAACGGGCAGGAATGGCAGGGGTATCAAGTCGGCGGATTCCGCCAAATCGCTGTTATTCAGAGATGAAACGCGAAGGAAAGCCGGCTCGGGCCGACCTGGCCTGGAGAGAGTTGGAAGGTCAGGCAACTGGTTATTAGAGCATTTTGCTTTTGAAAATGCTCTGCAAGCCATGCGTCGGCATGGCTTGCCGCCGCGTAGGCGTAGGCGCAATTCACTTGCGCCGTCAACGCCGGAGGGGGCGTCTTAAAAGCAATCTGCTTTATTGCCTTGGAGTTCCCGACTGCCTGCGGCCTGCGCGGTAAGCAGGAGCTTCAGGGCCCGGCCCGAGGAGTCCAGGCCGGCCAGCATGCGCAGGAAGCGATCTTCGGAGCCTTGAGATCGGGCGGCGGCCTGCGCGGCGCACAGTTCTTCCAGACCTGGCCCATGGCGATGGACCTTGAGGTTGAGCAGAGCGAGC